>JBQCCH010000198.1:0-5070 GCA_051962375.1 Tepidisphaeraceae bacterium | reverse complement strand
ATCGCTCTCCGAGACGGCGGCCGAGGTGTTCGGCCTGCAGCCGGGGCAATCGATCCGCACCGGCAGTGATGGGCTGAGCCTGCTTCTTCCGCAAGACATCGCACGGCATCAGATGATCGTAGATCATGCGATCGAGCAGACTGACGCATTCACGAGCGAGGTCAGGATCGTTCGCCCGCTTGACGGCAAGATCGCGTGGGTGGAGCAACGGGGGCAGGTGTTTCGGGATGCGTCGACCAGCCGATTGCATGTGACGGGATTGATCGCCGATGTCACGCAGCGGAAGCTCGCGGAATTGGCGTTGCAGGCGAGCAAGGAGCGGGCGAATTTCTTCGTGACGCTGGACGACGCCTTGCGATCGATCACCGATCCGTCGGAGATGTCATGGGAGGCGGCCCACACACTGGCGGAGTATTTGCAGTGCGATCGGGCGCTCTATGTGGAGGTGGATGAGGCCGCGGAATATTGCGTGGTGGCCGGGGAGTTTACTCGCGGATTACCCAGCGTTCGCGGCCGATACCGGATCCGTGATTACGGCGAAGCGTATTATCAAACCGTGCTGATGAATCGGCCATACGTGATGGATGATGCGACGCAGCCTTCCTTAGCGCCGGCCGAGCAGGAACGATACGCGAAGCTGTCGATCGGCGCGTTCATCGCGGCGCCGCTGTTCAAATCGGGGCGTTTGGTGGCGATGTTCGTCGTCCACCAATCACGCCCGCGGACGTGGTCCGGCGGCGAGGTGGAAACCGTGTCGCTCGTCGCGAGCCGATGCTGGGAATCGATCGAGCGAACGCGTGTGGCACGGGAGCTGAGCGCCAGCGAAGAGCGGCTGGCCTTTGCGGTGGAGGCCGCGGAGCTTGGCACGTTTTATTGTCCGCTGTCGACGAAGCAGATCATCTGGAATGAAAAGTGCTGCGAGCACTTTTTCGTTTCGCCGGACACGGAAGTGGATTTCGACCTGTTCTTTTCCCTGTTGCACCCGGAGGATCGCGAGGCGACCCGGGCGGCCGTGGCGCGGGCGATTAATGACAAGGAGCCGTACGACACGGAATATCGCGTGTTGGCGGCAGATGGGCGCGTGCGATGGATTCGCGCCAAGGGCCGGGCGTATTTCGACGCGGCCGGCAAGCCGACGCGCTTTGACGGCGTGACGCTCGATATCACGCTTCGAAAAGCGGACGACCAGCGCCGCGAAGAGCTGTTTCGCGCCGAGCGCTCCGCCCGTGAAGAGGCCGAGCGCATCAGCCGGATGAAGGATGAGTTCCTGGCAACGCTGTCGCACGAATTGAGAACGCCGCTCAATGCGATTCTGGGTTGGTCTCAAATACTGACGCATCGGAGTGCGGACGCGGACGACCTTCGGCAGGGCCTGGAAACGATCCGGAGAAACGCAACCGCGCAGACGCAGATCATTGAGGACCTGCTGGACATGAGCCGAATCATCAGCGGCAAAGTCCGGTTGGAAATGCAGCACGTGGACCTGCGAAGCGTGGTCCGGCAGGCGATCGATTCGGTTCGGCCGGCGCTGGACGCGAAGGGAATTCGCCTGCACGCCGATATTGGGAGCGGCGAGGCGATGGTGTCGGGTGATGCGGGCCGCCTTCAGCAGGTGGTTTGGAATCTGCTGAGCAACGCCGTCAAATTCACGCCGAAGGACGGCCGCATTGATGTTGCGATGAAGCAGGACGCGGTCGATATCGAATTGCTGGTGCGCGATACGGGCGTTGGCATTGCGGCGGATTTCTTGCCGCACGTGTTTGAGCGATTTCGCCAGGCGGATTCATCGACGACACGCCAGCACGGCGGCTTGGGGCTCGGCTTGAGCATCGTGAAGCAGCTTGCCGAATTGCACGGCGGCGCGGTTCGGGCGGAAAGCGAGGGGGCAAATCGCGGCAGCACCTTCATTCTTACGTTGCCGCTGCTCACGCCGATGCATGCGGTGACCTCAGAACGGGAACCGGTGGATGTTTCGCACCCGCTGGGGGATGCGACGGCCGCCCGAGCGACGGCTGCGCCTAATCTTCGCGGGGTCGAGATCGTGGTGGTTGATGACGATCAGGATTCGCGGGATTTGGTCGCGCGCATCCTTCGCGACCACGGAGCAAGCGTCGTGGCGGCCGATTCGGTGCGGCAGGCACTGGACATTCTTCGGCGCGTTCCGCCGAGCCTGTTGATCAGCGACATCGGCATGCCGGAGGAAGACGGATACGATTTGATCCGCCGGGTGCGAGCCTTCCCAACCCGGCCGTTGCGCGACGTGCCGGCGATCGCGCTGACGGCCTTTGCGCGGATGGAAGATCGGCTCAAAACGCTCGACGCCGGCTACCAGCTTCACCTGACCAAGCCCATCGAGGCGAAGGAACTGATCGAAGCGTGCGCGACGCTGCTTCAGTGGAATCGATGAAACCGAAAGCCGCTGTTTGCCGCGGTCTTAGCTCGCCAGGACTTGCTCGATCGCCTTCAATTCCGCATCGGAAAGCGGGCCGGCGTCGAAGACTTTGACGTTTTCGACAATCTGCTGCGGCCGTGAGGCGCCGATGAGCGCGGTGGTGATGCCGATGCCCGCGCCCTGCGGACGCAAGGTCCAGGCCAGCGCCATTTGCGCCAGCGACTGCTTGCGGGCGGCGGCGATGTCATTCAGTTGGTTGAGCTTTTTCACCAGGCTCGGCGTGACGCGATCTTCTTTCAAGAAACCGCTGGCCTGCTTGGCGCGGCTGTCTTCGGGGATGGTCTTCAGATACTTGTTCGTCAAAAGGCCCTGCGCCAACGGGCAAAACGCGATGGTTCCCATTCCAAAGCGGTCGGTGACGGGCAGCAGTTCTTTTTCGACCCACCGGTTGAGCATCGAATAATTGGGCTGATGAATGATCGGCTTCACCCAGCCGTTGGATTCGCAGATGCGAGCGACATCGGCAGTGGCGGCGCCGGGATAATTGCTGATGCCGGCGTAGAGGGCCTTGCCTTGGCGCACGAGCGTATCGAGGGCGAAGAGCGTTTCTTCCAGCGGCGTGTTGGGATCGGGCCGGTGGGAATAGAAGATGTCGACGTAATCGAGCTGCAGGCGCTTGAGGGACTGATCGCAGGAGGAGATCAGATATTTGCGCGAGCCCCAATCGCCGTAGGGCCCCTTCCACATGGTGTAGCCGGCCTTGGAGCTGATGATCAGCTCATCGCGATGGGAGGCGAAATCCTCTTTCAGAATTCGGCCGACGCGGGTTTCCGCCGAGCCCGGGGGCGGGCCGTAGTTGTTCGCCAGGTCAAAATGGGTGATGCCGTGATCGAATGCGGTAAAGAGCATCTGCCGGCAGTTGTCATGGAATCCGGCTTCGTCGGTGTGCTTGGCGGCATCGGTGCCGGCGCCGCCGAAGTTGTGCCAGCACCCGAGGCTGATCGCCGGCAATAGCAGGCCCGAATCTCCGCACCGTCGAAACCATTGGCCGGATTGTTCGTAACGCGTGGGGCTGGGCTGATAAGTCATGGATTCGGACCATTTTCGCGCGATTCACTCATCCGTCAATGCCCGACGTGCCGATATCAGAATCCGGGGTTTTGGAGATGTTTATGGCGTGTCATGATCCGCACTGCCCGTTCCTGAATCGCAATGACTCCCGGTGTGCGGACCACTTTCAGGTGACTCATCTGCAGCACGCGTTCCGGTTCTGTTTCGACCGGTACAAGGCCTGCCCGACGTACCTGGAACTGCTGGTCGAGCGTCGCGTCCGCCATGCCGAAGCCACCCATGCCGCAGCCAACACCTTCCACCCCCCGGAAACCGTCCCGCTCACGATTGCCGGCAAAGCCCACGCCGGCTGAGGTGAAGCCGCTGCTGGTGTATCTGATCACCGAGCGAGGCCTGGCGAAAAATTCGGTCGAAGCCTACCGCCGCGATTTATCGGACCTGGGCGAGCACCTGCAATCGCAGAACAAGACCCTGCTCAGCGCCACTGCCGACGACTTTCGCTTCTATCTGCAAGCGCAATCGAAACAGGGCCAAGCCACGAAAACGGTCGCGCGCCGGCTGGCGGCGATCCGCACGTATCTGAAGTTTTGCGAGACGATGGGGAACGATCGCAAGGCCACGCTCGATCAATTGGAGCGTCCGAAGCCAGAAAACGACCTGCCGAAAATCCTGAGCGAAGAGCTGGTCGTGCAGCTCATCAGCGCGCCCGATCCCAAGAGCCGGCTGTTTACGCGGGATGTGGCGATGCTGGAACTGCTGTACGCGGCCGGGCTGCGGGCGACGGAGCTGTGCACCCTGCAGCTGCGCGACGTGAACCTGACCGTGGGCGCCGTGCGCGTCTTCGGCAAAGGCGCGAAAGAACGCATCGTGCCCATCGGCCGGGCTGCGATCGATGCGATCCAGCGGTATCTCACCGACACCCGCCCCACCCTGGCGCGCGGCAACGGCGAGCACCTATTCCTCTCACGCAGCGGCAAGCCGATGGAGCGCATCGGGCTCTGGATGCTGGTGGAAAAGTACGCCAAGAAGGCGGGCATCGATAAGCACGTCAGCCCGCACGTGCTGCGGCACTGTTTCGCGAGCCACCTGCTCGGCGGCGGCGCCGACCTCCGCGTCGTGCAGGAATTGCTCGGCCATAGCGATGTAGCGACGACGCAGATCTACACGCACGTCGACACCAAGCGGCTCCGCAGCGTGCATAAGCAATTCCATCCGCGCGGCTGAGCAGGCGGCACGCACCGAGCGAACGAATCGAGGCCCGTTAGATTGCCGGTTACGACGGTCCGGCGGCTGGCGCGCGGTTCCACGGCATTTTGCCCAGGAGGATGCCCATGCCGCAGAAGTCGGTCACGCCGGCGAATACCAGACCGCATCCGACGAAGGCGGGCACGATCAGGAACACCGGATGCACCGCCCACGCCAGCAGCGTGCCGATCGCCACGAGCGACCCGGCCGCGATGCGGACTTGCCGTTCGAGGGAGATCGTCTTGCGTGTGCCGCGGACGACCGGCAGGCCCGCCCGCTCCCAGGCGGCGGTGCCCCCTTCCACCACTGTCACATCGGTCAAGCCCGCTTGCAGCAGCGCGTCGCACGCCTTGCTGGCTCGG
>JBQCCH010000197.1:0-2741 GCA_051962375.1 Tepidisphaeraceae bacterium | reverse complement strand
GGCTGATAACCCGCTTCAAAGACCCAGACGGTGGGAAACATCGTGAGGATGTCGGTCATCTCAACGGCCTGTCGGGAGCCGCGGACGATCACGCCGTCAACCTTGCGGTCGAGCATGCAGCTGGGCGCGCTCTGGTCGGGTTGGAGGCCCGTGACGATCATGGTCAGGCCGTTCAGGCGAAGGCCCTCATCGATGCCGTGGATCAGGTGGCCGCTCAGCGGCGTGCGAAGGGCCTCCTGGTTTGCGTCCGGGAAGAGCACGGCAATATTGCCGGTCGAGCGAGAGCCGTCACGCTTGGCTGCCGACGTGTTGACGTGGTACCCGGTGCGCTTGATGGCGTCATGAACCGCGCGAACCGTGTCATCGCTCACATGCGGGTGCCCATTGATGACTCGCGACACGGTGGCGATCGAGACGCCGGCTTCTTTAGAAACATCCGTGATGGAAGAGCGAGTGGATTTCCGGCGACGGTTCATGAGTCATTCGGTTTCGCGCGAAGCAGCGGCCTCCCACCACGGTCGGTTCCGAACCTGCTTTACCAGAAGCTTATGCGGGCGCACCGCCCGTGGGAAGCTAGGCAATCATTCGTCGGGGGGAAGAAATCGCAGGTAGTCGAAGTCGGCGTAGCCGGATTGCACGGCATCCGGGTTAGGAATGGCGAAAAGCCCGATCCGCGCACCGATCCAGTTCCCGGCCTGAGCGGAAAACGTGAGTTTGACGGGGTGTGCCGCGCCGCCGTCGTCGACGGTGCTGAAGCCGCAATTGCCGTCCGGGTCAATGGCGACCTGGAGCGTTACGCAAGCGTCCTTCAAGACGGCAACGACGCGGGTAGCGTGGCCCTGCAGCGCGACGAGTTCGCAGCCAGATGCGGTACGGCGGATCGCAAGGGCGGCCGAGCCGGTTCCGCCCACGACGGCGAGACCGGCCGTCGTTTCCGACGTTGCCTTCAGCCGCGTGCGGCACCGGAAGCAGCACGCGGGAAATTTCTGCCCCAAAAACCGAGGCCACCGTGATAGGTCGAAATGTGAAAAGTCATTGTCGAACGCGGCGCCGGCAAAGAGCCGCAGCCATCCGGGGGAGGCCGACAAGCTGTACCAATCCCTGTGATGGTTCGCCTGCCATTGCCACTGGGGGCTCAGCGTGCTGGCGTCAAACTCATCCGTCGTCGCCAGCGCCATCGAAAGGCCGGGATCGACAGCAACCGCGGGCTTGGCAAAGCGTGCAACCGGCTCACCGATTCCGTTGCCGTCAAAATCCTGACCGATCAGCGGCCATCCGTCGCGCCATGTGACCGGCTGCAGGTGCGTGATTCGCCCGAACGCGCCGGCATCTTGAAAATGGACGAACCACCAATCGCCGGTCTCCAATTCCACCATCGCCCCTTGGTGAGGTCCGTTGATGGGGGTGGATCCTTGCTCCAAGACGACGCGCTCTTCGTAGGGCCCGGTCAGGCGCTCTGCACGGAATACCACCTGCCATCCCGTCGCCACGCCGCCGCCGGGCGCGAAGATGTAATAGCGACCGTCGATCTTGTGAATCTTGGGGCCTTCCAAATACAGGTGATGCGGCGTGTGGAAAAGCTCCACCCCGTCGCCCAAAAGTTGACGCCCGTCGGGTGACATGGGGCGCAGGTGAATCCGCTCTTTTTTGCCTGACCGGGACATCGACCATGCGTGCAACAGATAGGCTTGGCCGTCATCGCCCCAGAAGGGGCAGGGGTCGATCCAGCCTTTGGCTTCTGCCAGGCACCACGGCTCACACCACGGGCCGGCCGGATGATGCGCGGTGGTCACGAAGATGCCTTCGTCGGGCATCGGAAAGAAGATCCAGAATAGCCCCGCGTGATGCCGAAGAGCCGGCGCCCAGACGCCGGCGCCGGGTTGAACTGACGCATATCGCGGGTGGGGCAGATTCTGCAGGGCGTGACCGATGAGCGTCCAATTCACCAAGTCCTTCGAATGCAGAATGGGAAGGCCCGGCGTGCAATTGAAGCTGCTGGCCGTCATCCAGAAATCGTCGCCGTGGCGGATGACGTCAGGGTCGGAATAGTCGGCGTGCAGAATCGGGTTTCGATAAGTGCCGTCACCCGCATCGGGGAACCACGGAAACGCGAATGGAGTCGCTTCCACTGCCTGCGCGGTGCGTCGATCGTGATGGGTGATTGGGCTCATATTCGCGGCTTCGATGGGGTTACTGAGGGGGGACGATATGGAACGTCTGCTTGACGACGGATGCCGTCCGTGCTTTTGGCGGCTGGGCGCTGCCCCATTGCCAGGCGCCGATCGTGACCGCAACCGGCAGCGGTGTTCGCTTGGGGATTGGCGTGAGGACGACGTTGCCGTCTTCGATGATTGCCGGGCCACTCTCAACGTAAAACTGAACCGGCAGGCCGGCGGAACTTTGGGCAATAAGCCTTTGCGGAGCGCTGCCGATTGGCATGTCGGCGGGGCGCGTGAACGTGAGGGTTTGGACTTCGCCCTGCGTGTTGCGCATGCCTTTGAGATCAATCGCACACGGCTGTACGACGGCCCGCGTGCCCGGCGTTGCGGGATGGCGCATCGCCACGTAACAGGCGGCCGAGGGCCATGATCGATCGAGAGCGATCTGAAATCGACCTTGCCCCAGCGGTTTGATCGGCCCGCAGAGCCATTCGATGCGGACCGGCCCGGGGGGCGTTGGCAACGGGTGTCCAGCCTGCTGGAAGGTGGCCGGCAATTGATCGAGCAGCACGCTCTGCAGCG
>JBQCCH010000196.1:0-2797 GCA_051962375.1 Tepidisphaeraceae bacterium | reverse complement strand
ACATTCAATTCCGAGGGGAAATTGCATGTACGTTCGTGAATTTACGTCCGACGCCCGCGCGAGGGAAAAGCCGTGCGTCCGGTGTGGGCTGTCGCTTCGCAAGCACCTGGATGAGCGGCATTGTCCGCAGTGCGGGTTGTCGGTCTGGATGACGCTCAACGGCAATGACGCGTTGGATTATTCCAAGCCCGACTGGCTGCGACAGGCGGCCCGAGGCATGGCGGTGATGGCGGCGATTCAGGTGCTGGCGTATGCCGCGTATTTTCTCGCGATCGCCGGGATGGCGGCGCCGCTGTTTCCGGAAAGTCGACACGCCCACCGGACGCCCGGCCGATCTGCGGATGTGCCACGGGTGACGGAGAACAGGCTGATCGACCGCGACGGCGACACCGCGGAGGCCGTCCCAGGCGACCGCTGGATGGACGCGGACGACCCCTCCGACGCACCGGCCGAGCCGTTTTCCGCGGCGACGACGCTGGCGCTGGTCGTGGGCGGGGTTTATTTCGTCCTGGAAGCGGGCGGGCTGGTGCTGATGACGGTGCACGAGCAGCGATTTCCAGACCGAGCCCGCACCATCCGCCGGGCCGCCCGGGTGGCGGCGGTGGTGGCGCTGGGGACGGGATTGGCCATGCTGGGGATCGCGGTGCGAGATCAAGCGCACCCCGGCGCGATGGGTCCGTTGACGATGTGGGTATTCGGCTGGGTGATCGAGCTGGTCTTCGCCGGTTGTGCGGCGGCGAGCTGGTTCTGGCTCCGGCCGATCGCGCGGCGGGCGGGTAAATCGTCACTGGCGAAACTTTGTGGGTATCTGCTGTTTTTGCCCGTGATCCCGTTTCTTAAGGCTGCTCCGTTTCTGGGGTTGTGGATGTTTTACCTGGTCAGCCCGCTGCTGAATTTGTTGCCGATCGTCTATATCCCGATCAGCATCTACCTGTTCGCCCGGTGCGCGTGGCTGCTTCGTCAGGCAGTGCCTCATGCGGAAGCGGCGTGGGCGGCGGAGACGCAAGCACCGGCCGCGATCCCGGCGGCGGCGCCGGTCGTATGACCTCCAAGCCGGCCCGCGGGTGCAATGGCCTGCGACATTCGGTACAATTCGGCGCTTCGGCCCGCGCCGAGTTTTGAGATGGGACTGACGGATATGAGCACGATTTCGCCTGTCGCTCGGCTTACGCCGACGCAAAATCTGAATGTCATCGGCACCCGGCCGATCATCACGCCGCGCCAACTGGAGCAGGCCCTGCCCATCACGCCGGAGGCCAACGCCACCGTGGTGGAAGCGCGCGACACGATCCGGAAAATCCTGCGCGGCCAAGACCCGCGGCTGCTGGTCGTGGTCGGTCCGTGCAGCGTACATGACGTGGGCGCCGCGGTTGAGTACGCGGAACGACTGGCGGCATTGAAAGACCGGGTGCAGGACGAATTGTTCATCGTCATGCGCGTCTATTTTGAAAAACCCCGCACCACCGTCGGGTGGAAGGGGTTGATCAACGACCCGCACTTGGACGGCAGCTTCGACATGAATGAGGGCCTTCGCCTGGCGCGAAAGCTGATGCTCGACGTCAGCAGCCTGGGGCTGGGATGCGCGACGGAATTTCTCGACCAGGTGGTGCCGCAATACATTGGCGACCTGCTCGCTTGGGCGGCGATCGGCGCCCGCACGACCGAATCGCAATCGCACCGTCAGATGGCCAGCGGGCTGTCGATGCCGGTGGGTTTCAAAAACAGCACGGATGGCTCGATTCAAATCGCCATCGACGCACTGAAGGCCGCCCGCAGTCCGCACCATTTCCTGGGAATTGACGAAGACGGAAAAACCGTGATCGTGCAAACCCGCGGCAATGTCGATGGGCACATCATCCTGCGCGGGGGCCAGGGTCGGCCGAACTATCATCCCGAAAACGTCGCCGACGCCGAAGCGCAGCTCACCAAGGCCGGCCTCACCGCTCGGTTGATGGTCGATTGCTCGCATGCCAACTCGAGCAAAAAACACGAGAACCAGGTGACCGTCTGGGACAATCTCATCAGCCAGCAGATTTCCCGCGGCACCCAATCGCCGCTCATGGGCGTGATGATTGAGAGCAATCTATTTGAAGGCCGCCAGGATGTTGGCGATGATACGAAGGCGTTGAAGTACGGCGTTTCAATCACGGACGCGTGCATCGGCTGGGAGACAACCGAGGCGCTGCTTATCGAAGGCGCCCGCCGACTGCGCGACGCATCGTGATCGCCGGTGCCGTACCCTGTTGCGTTCGGACATCGAGGGAACTGATACGGGAAAAGAGGAAGCGATGCTCAAAACCAAACTTAGCTGCACCCTTGCGCTGTTGATCGCGGCCGCTCCGCTGGCGGCACTTGCCGAAGACGCCACCCAGCCGGCGAAGGTGGAAGTCGTCGACTACCACAAGCTCAAAGAGCAAATGCCGGAAAAATTTGCCGGCATCAAACGCAGCAAGTGCGATGGGCAAAAAATGAAGATGGGCGAAATGACGATGTCGTCGGCCCACGCGGAATACCGCCCCACCGGCGATGACTCGGGCACCAAGCCCAATGCCGATCTCAACGTCGTCGATTACGCCAACAACGACATGGCCAAGGGAATGGCGGCCTGGTCGCAGATGGAAATTGACCAGGATTCCGACACCGGCTTCCAAAAGACGCTGAAGCTGCAGGACGCACCGGCCATGGAAGAGTATCACAGCGACAGCAAAACCGGCACGATCACCGTGTTCGTCGGCAATCGCTTCATCCTCTCGGCGACGCTGAACAACATGTCGTCCGACGAATTCAAGAAGGCGGC
>JBQCCH010000195.1:0-2295 GCA_051962375.1 Tepidisphaeraceae bacterium | reverse complement strand
GGATCGCTCAGTGCACCGAACCACCGAAATCCGCCGATCGACCCGGCGAAGCCAGCTGCAGGAAGTCACCTTTCACTACGCCTGGGCCGACTCCATGGGCGAAGTGCATCGGGAAGCGATCGCCTTTGAGATGACCTGGATATTCCCTCGCGAACTCACGCTTCTGCTGGAGCGTCACGGCTTTGAAATCGAGTACCTTTACGGCGACTACGATCGCAGCAATGTGACGCCCGAATCACCCCGGTTGATCGCCTGTGCGAAGAAGCGGCGTTAGCACGTGTTCGATGAAGGGCCCGGCCAAGGCGCCGCCGTGACCGCCGGCATTGCCGAGGGATTGCCAGCGCGGGTCGTAAGCGTGCTGCACCAGCCGCTGGCGGTCGGCCGGATCGAGTGAGGCGACGTCGAAACCGGCATACCCGGCGGCGGGGCATTTGCGATCGTCATACGTCCCGAAATGGCCGGTCCGCCAGTGCAGAAAAAGCGTATCGTTGCTCGAATAAAAGACATGCGCCGCCCGGGTCGTATGTTCCAGAGCCGGGCGCAGGTCGTAGGTCGGCGAGACCGAAGGCGCGATCAGCACCACCTGATCCGCCCGGCGGTGCGATTGGGCAAGCCCGCCCAGCACCACGCCGCAGCCGGCGCTGTGGGCCACCAGATCAATGGTTTTGACGCTGGCGGGCAGGGCGTCGATCGCGCGGGCGAGGGACGCTTCGGCATCCGCATGGATGGCGGCGCTGCTGAAGTTGGCGACAAACAGCGGCTTGGGCATGCCCCAGGTGAAGACTTTGACCGGGCCGACCGATTCGCCGAGCTGATTGACCAGGTCGTTGTACCAGGGACCATCCCCAAAGACGCCGGGGACGAAGATCGTGACCCGGTCTGAGGGAGCGGGTTCGGCGCGGATCGCACACCCCGCGATGCCGCATAAAAGCCCGCCGACGATACAATGGACAGCGCGTATCATTTTGAAGAAGGACCGTACATGAGCCAAACCGCATCCTCGTCACCCGCCGCCCGTCCGCAGACCGCCTCGGGCCCGCAAGTGCAGCGTCAATTCGTTAACTTTTCGTTTTACAAGCTAGATTCGGCGTTTCGTCGGCTCTCCCCGCAGGAAAAAGCCGCCGCCCATGCTGAGTTCGTGAACGTGATCGATCGTCACCGCGACGGGCTGATCTCCCTGAGCTACAGCACCGCCGGCTTGCGGCCGGACGCGGATTTTCTGTTGTGGCGGATTGCGTTGTCCTCGGACACGATCCAGGCGCAGACCCAGGCGATCAACAAGACGCAATTGGCCGGCTATCTGTCGACGCCGCATAGCTTTGTCGCGATGACCAAGCGCAGCATGTACATCGACAAGGTTGATCCGTTCCATACCGCCGAGAGCCGCACGCACATCATCCCGGGTAAGCGCAAATACCTGTTCGTTTATCCGTTCGTCAAAACGCGGGAGTGGTATCTGCTGCCGCTGGAGCGTCGTCAGGAATTGATGGATCACCACATTCGCGTGGGGAACAAGTACCCGAGCGTGAAGCTGAACACGACATACAGCTTCGGGCTGGACGATCAGGATTTCGTGGTTGCGTTCGAAACGGATGAGCCGAAGGATTTTCTGGACCTGGTGATGGAATTGCGCGAGACGGAATCGAGCAAATTCACGCAGCGCGACACGCCGATTTTCACCGCCGTCCAGATGCCGATGGCGCAGGTGCTGGATCAGCTGTTTTGACGCGTCATCGCGCCCATGTCGCTTCCCCAAGACATCCTCCAAGGGGCGGAGCGGGTTTGGGAGCATCATCGACTGAGCAAATTGACGTCCGCCTCGCCGGTGATGCCGGCGGACGTTCGTCTGCGCGTGGATCCGAACCGAATCTTTGATTTCGCTCCGCGGACGGCGTTGTCGTCGAAACTGCTGGATTTGCCGACGCACACGCTGGATGTGCTGGAGCAAGGCGCCGAAGCGTTGCCCGAGAGCTTGCGGACGCCGCCGCAGGATTTGCGCACGCTATCGACCTGGCTTTACATGGCTGCGGGGCAGCGGGAATCGCATCGGTTTGAGTGGGGCGCCGCGCCCCTGCGTGCGGTGCCGAGCGCGGACGCGACCTTTCCAACGGAGATTTACGTCGCCGCCTTCGCGATCGAAGGACTCTCGCCGGGGCTGTATCACTATTCGCTGAGCGATTTTGCATTGCGAAAGTTGCGAGACGGGGCGGAAACCTTATCGCTGCTGCGGCGGGGGCGGCCCGACCTGAATTTTCTGTCGACCGTGCCGGGCGCGCTGCTGATTTCATCGGTCTT
>JBQCCH010000194.1:0-3657 GCA_051962375.1 Tepidisphaeraceae bacterium | reverse complement strand
CTGGATCTGCTCGCGCGGCTCGCGATGCGGCGTTTGCGACCGCAGCAAGGCATAGCCGATGTTTTCGGCCACCGACGAAGGAAAGGTCGTCGGCGCCTTCAGCTTGGGAAGCTCAGCAACGCCGTAAAGCAGATCGCGCTCGGGCTGGAGCTGAATCAGCCGGGCATAGGCGGGGTCGCGAAACACGTAATACGCCAATTCCAGCCGCGGGCCCGCCACTTTTTCTTCGTGGCCGTCGTTCATGCCGAACACCACGCCGCGATAATCCGTCGCGGCCGGCACGGCATCCCAGAGCTGCTTGATGGTCCGCTCCGGACGCGTCACCGATCCCCATTTGTCGAAATTGATCCCGTACGGCGGATTTAGCGCCCACGGCGTGATGATCGTGTGCGGCGAATAATTGGTCGGCACCGGTGTGTGCAACAGATCGATGCCCCACGGCTGCAGCGCCAACGCCGACTGCGTCAGCTCTGCCGCCACCCAGAAGTTGTAGCTCGTGCTGCACTCCCACCACCAGCCGTCATTCATGACGCCCTTGCTCAGGTAATCATTCACCCCGCACGGGCCATCCACGTAGCGCTGGGCCTGCACGAGATCGCCCATCGCCAGGGCGCACATGAGCGCGCCCGTGCTGGCGGACGTCGACCAGTTGCCGACATTGCCGACCGTCAGCGCCGGCTCGAACGTTCGCATATACAGCCGAAATGTCTGCTCGATCTGCTTTTTGTCGGCCGCGCTCAACACTCCCGCATCCAGAATCGCGTCATAAGCGATGGCCGAACGCTGAAAACATTCCCCCTCCTGCGGGCCGCCCTGGTTCATGGACGCGAGCACCACCGGGTAGCCCGTCTGCGGGTCCGACAGCCGCCGCAGAAACAGCGCGACCTTCTCCGCGTACTTCTTGTCGCGCGTCAGTTGCCACGCATACGCGGTGTCGGGAAGCTTAAGAAAATCATTGACGCTGAAGACATAACGATGCCGCTCGACGGCGCTGTAGTTGTCCTTCAAGGATGTGGGAACGTTCCACTTGTCCGCCGTGGCGATCATCTGATCCGCCTGCTTCCGGGCCCACTCATAGTGGCGGACTTTGTCTCGGATTTCTTCCCATCGCTCGGCCGTGTGCAGGACGCTGGGTCGTTCGACATCGCGCGCGGTGATGAACTCCAACGCCGCCTCTGCCGATCCGGAAGCGCTGGTCGCCGTCACCTGCAGGCGCTGCGCCTCGTGCCCGCCGCGCGGGATGCCGTCTTTCGGAAGGGTGACCTCCACCGTGCACGGCGCGCTTTGGCCGGGTTGCAATTGCAGGGTCGCCGGCTCGACGTGCGCAGGCATCAAATCCCATCCGAAATGCTTCATGCTCAACGAAAGCGACTGCGGCAAGTCGGTGCAGTTCGTGAGGGTGACGTCGTAGCGGGCGGCCTGCCCCGCTTCAACCGCTTTTCCGCGCACTGCCGCCTCAACCGCGATCACCGGCGCGCGAACGATGCGCACCCGCTTCACGCGCAGCGCCTTGGCGCTGGAGATCTGCACTTGCTGGATGAAATTCATCGTCCCCATCAGATGATCCGTCACCCCGAAGGCCGACCACGGCAGCGTGACGCGTTGCCAGCCGCTTCCGAGCGCCACGGTGGCCGTCACCTGCGGAAGGTATTCCTGCCGCAACGCGGCTTTGGGGGTGTGGAGCGTCACCGATACGTCGCCCGCCGCGCCGTCGGCCGTCTCAACGTCGAACTGCAATCCGTAGAAGGGCCGCCAATCGTGGGAACTGTCGTTGAGCGGGAGAAAGCCTTCGACGGTCCATCCGTTCGGCCCGTCCGGGTAACGAAACGTCGCCGGCGCGTTGGGCGCGATGTCGGCCGTGCCGTCTTTCACATTGATGTTTTTCCAGCCGTCGAAGGAAGCGCCGCCGAGCTCTTCCCACGCGGGCGTCGCAGGGCGGGTCGCGGGCCCGGGTTCTGCTCCCGCGGCAGTAAGCGCAAGCAGGGAGAGACTCATCACGGCATGAAGGCTTCGGCGAACAATGGGAGACATCGGCTTTCCTGTCGGGTTCGGGTTCAATGGGTTTTCGGAGCGTTAATGAAGAACGATCGCTCGACCAGCTCTGCGGTCTTCACCTTGGGTTCGGCGGCTCGCCCCCACTGCCAGGCGATGACCGTGACTTTTACTGGGAACTTTGCCCGCGGCGGGATCGGCAGCAGCTTAATTTGATCGCCCGCGACTTCGGCCGGCCCTTCGCGCACGTAGTACCGTACGGGCAACCCCGCCGACGAAGTGGCCGTCAGCCGAACCGCCCCAGCATCGGCCACCTGATCCACGATCGGCGGAAAATCAATCACCTGATCGCGGCCTTGCGTGTTTTTCGGGATCGGGATCACCGCCTGCTGCACCGCGCGTTTGTAAGCGCCGTCCCCCGGGTGCACGGCCACCAGCACAATCGCCGGCCGCGGCAGGGTGCCTCGATACAGCGACAGCCGGAACGTGTCGGCGTCGATGTTCTCAACAGGCCCCTCGACGCGACGAATCTCGATCGCCCCCCCACCCGCGGCATGGCCGAGCGGCGTGCCCGCGGGCAGCGCGGTCCATCGCACCAGATTGCTCTGCCCCGGCCCGTTTTTGCCATTCGGCGCCGTCGGCACAGCATCCAGGAATGCCGTCGACAGCTTAAAGGTTTCGCCATCCGCGTCTGGCATGAACTTCAATTGATCCATGCCCACGCCCGTATCGAAATGCACCGGCGTGCCGTCTTGGACGAAGCCGACGAGTTGTGGCTTCTTCCCCACCTGGTCGGCATGATAGTTCTGGATCGCTTCGGCCATCTCCTGATCGAGCGCCCAGAACGCGTCCATCGGATCGCCGCTGTAATTCCCGTACGGCCCCGGCGGCACCGTCCGGGCCGCGCGAAGCGTCCAATGCTGCACGAGCCAGCCCTTTTTCGGATCGATCGGCCGAAGCGCCGGCACGTGATCGAAGGGCAATACCGCGTCCGCGGGCAGGCGGGCGTCGATGCATTTCGTGATGAACATCGCCACGAAATGCACCAGATCATCGCACGGTGCAAAATGCCCTTCGCCCGGCTCGGCCAACAATGCAATCGGTGCGCGCGGATGACCGGCCCGGTACGTCGATGCGGCCGCCCAGCGGGCGTCGACCCATTCGTATTCCCCCATCGTCATCAGACCCGGAATGCCGTCGACTGAGCGGTCCCCCCAGCTCGGGTTCGGCCGGCCAAAGCCTGCCAGCGGCGTCTGCGGCGCGTCGCCGTGGATGGAAACCATCGCCAGCGTGCGCTCCGGGTTGTAGGCCCCGAAATTCCACGGAAAGCTCGCCCGCGCGGAATGACCTAACGGGATGATCGGCGCGTAATTCAGGTCGACATAGCCGGATTGCTCAGCAAGCTGCGCGATTGCCGTCATGATCTGCGGCTCGGTCTTCTCGACCGTGAACGGCACATCCAAGCCGGGCGTGATCCAAATTTCAGCGACCCCCGCCTTGGCCATCGCCTGGCGGAAGTCCGGGTGCTCCAGCACATCTTCCTCAAGCATGTTGTGCTGTGCGACGATCACGCCGCGCAACGCGTGGCAATCGGGGGGAATCCAGAGAAATGCCCGCTTGTCAGCCGGCTTTCCGTCGCGATCGGTGGCCGGGATCGGAACGCTC
>JBQCCH010000193.1:0-5711 GCA_051962375.1 Tepidisphaeraceae bacterium | reverse complement strand
GCGTGTCAGCGGCGGAAACGGTTACGCGGCCGCGGAGCAGGCTCATGGCGCATGACGCGTCGGCCCTGCGATATCGGCCGGAGATCGACGGGTTGCGTGCGCTGGCGGTCATCAGCGTCGTGCTGTTCCACGCCGGCCTGGCGTGCCCGGGGGGGTATGTCGGGGTCGACATTTTCTTTGTTATTTCCGGCTTTCTCATGACGTCGCTGCTGCTGCGGGATTTTGAGGCCGGCACGTTTTCGCTGGCGGCGTTTTACGAACGGCGGGCGCGGCGCATCCTGCCGGCGTCGTTGACGGTGACGGCGGTCGTCCTGGCCGCCGGGTACTTTCGATTGTTGCCGCTGGACCTGCAGGAACTGGGCTACTCGGCGGTCGCGCACGTGCTGTGCGTGGCCAATTTCTTTTTCTATTCGCGCGCTTCGAATTATTTCGCGCCCAGCACGGCAGGCATGCCGCTCTTGCACATGTGGTCGCTGGCGGTGGAGGAGCAGTTTTACGTTCTGTTTCCGCTGCTGCTTTGGGGCTGCTTCCGGAGCCGGCGTTTTCGCCGTCGGCGGGCGCTCGGCGTGGTGTTGACGCTGCTGCTGCTCGTAAGCCTGAGCCTGAGCGCGTATGGCATCCGGCGCGACGCGAGCGCGACGTTTTTCCTGCTCCCCACGCGGGCGTGGGAATTGATGGTCGGCGGCGTCCTGGCGCTGTTACCGCGGTCGTCGGCTTCGCAATGGCGGCGTGAAGGGGTGTCGTGGATCGGCCTGGCTGGGATGCTGGCGCCGGTGTTTCTGTACACGGATTCGACCCCATTCCCCGGCCCCGCGGCGCTTCCGCCGTGCCTGGGGGCGGCGCTGTTCATCTGGGCGAACGGACCTGCCGTCGACGGCGCATCGCCGGGCGTGAAGGGGCACTCGACGTGGGCGGGCCGGGTCTTGGCGTCGCCGGGGCCGGTGTTCATCGGGGCGATTTCCTATTCGCTTTACCTGTGGCATTGGCCGGTGCTGGTGCTTGCGAAATACTGGAAATTAGTGCCGCTCACAACGCGCGAAGCCTGGACGGCCGTCGCGATTTCGTCCGTGGCGGCGGTGGCGTCGTGGGCACTCATTGAGCGACCTTTCCGCCGGCGCGTCGTCTGCCGCGCGCGATGGTCTTTGTTCACCACGGCCGGCGTTGCGATGGCGCTGCTGCTGAGCGTTGGGGGCTACTACAAATACAAGAATGGACTGCCCGCCCGATATTCAGACCGTGTGAACGAACTGGACGATGTGCGCCGCTACCCGATGCATTTTCGGCAGGTGCAGATTGAGGATGTGAAGCAGGATCGGTTGACGCGGGTGGGGGATCCGAAGGTCGAGGCGGCGCCGTCGATTGTGCTTTGGGGAGCCAGTCATGCGGCCGCTGCGATGCCGGCGTTTCAGGACATGTGCCGGGCGCACGGCATCGTGGGTCGGGCGGCGACGCATTCGTCAACGCCGCCCCTGGTGGATTACGATCTGAACATGCCCACCGGGCTCGGCCGAGCGATGCCGGTGTATAACCAGGCGGTGGTCGATTATGTGGCGCGGGAGCGGATCAAGAACGTGATCCTGGTGAATTTCTGGCTGCGGGATGAGGCGTACAACCCCGAAAAGCTGGACGCCGCTTTGGGCAAGACAATCGCAGCCCTTCGAGCCGCGGGCGCGGTGACGTATGTGATGCTGCAGGTGCCGTATTACCCGATCGAAGTGCCCAAGGCGCTGGCCTACGAGGCGATTCATCACCGCGTGTCGCCGGCCTGGCGAAAGACGCTGGCGGATCACCATCACGATCAGGCGGCCATGTACGCACTGGCAAAGAAGTACGAATCGAGCGACTGCCATTTCATCGACCCGGCGCCGGCGTTTAGTCTGCATGACGGCGACTATCTGTCGGTCGCCAACCACGGCCACTCGCTTTATCGTGATGGCCATCACCTGACGGCCTGGGGCGCTGAGAAAGTGCTCGAGCCGTTTCTGGAAAAATCGCTTTATCCGGAGTTGAGCGGCGTTCCCGCACCATCAACGCAAGCCCGCGCTTCCAACGAGTGAGTTCCTTATGCCATACAAGATTCAACGCCAGGCGTATGCCGACATGTACGGACCCACCACCGGCGACCGCGTGCGCCTCGGCGATACGTCGTTGGTGCTGAAGGTTGAAAAAGACCTGACGCACTACGGGGACGAATGCAAATTTGGCGGAGGCAAGGTGCTCCGTGAAGGCATGGGCCAGGCGACCGGCATCCGCGATGCCGAGGCGCTCGATCTCTTGATCACCAACGCCTTGATCGTCGATTACACGGGCATTTACAAGGCGGACATCGGGATCAAGGGCGGGCGGATCGTGGGGATCGGCAAGGCGGGCAATCCCGACGTGATGGCCGGGGTGACGCCGGGAATGACCTTCGGCGTGACCACGGAAACCCTCGCCGGCGAGGGGCTGATTGTGACGGCCGGCGGGTTGGATACGCACATCCACTTCATTTGCCCGCAGCAAGCGCACGAAGCGATCGCGGCGGGGCTCACGACCATGATCGGCGGCGGCACGGGGCCGACCACGGGCACCAGCGCCACGACCTGCACGCCCGGCGCGTTTCACATCCAGATGATGATCGAAGCGACCGATCCCTTGCCGCTGAATTTCGGTTTCACGGGCAAAGGCAATGACTCCGAGCCGGCCGGGCTTGAGGATCAGATTCTCGCCGGGGCGATCGGGCTGAAACTGCACGAAGACTGGGGCACCACGCCGGCGGCCATCGATTCATGCCTGAGCGTCGCCGACCAATACGACGTGCAAGTGACGATCCACACCGACACGCTGAACGAGAGCGGGTTTGTCGAGAACACGATTGCCGCCTTCAAGGGGCGAACGATCCACAGCTACCATACCGAAGGCGCCGGCGGCGGGCATGCGCCGGACATCATTCGCGTCTGTGGCGAGCCGAATGTCATCCCGTCGAGCACGAATCCCACGCGGCCGTTCACGGTGAACACCATCGATGAGCATTTGGACATGCTGATGGTGTGCCATCACCTGGACCCGAATCTGCCGGAGGATGTGGCCTTTGCGGAAAGCCGCATCCGGGGCGAAACCATCGCCGCGGAGGATGTGCTGCACGATCTGGGCGCGTTGTCGATCATCAGCAGCGACAGCCAGGCGATGGGGCGCATCGGTGAAGTAATCACCCGCACCTGGCAGACCGCGAGCAAGATGCGCGACCAGCGGGGCACGCTCGCCGAAGACCAGGGCACGGACGCCGACAATTTTCGCATCAAGCGGTACGTCGCGAAGTACACGATCAACCCGGCGATCGCGCATGGCGTGTCGGATCATGTGGGTTCGATCGAAGTGGGAAAGTTGGCGGACCTGGTGCTGTGGAAGCCGGCGATGTTTGGGGCGAAGCCGGAGTGCGTGGTGAAAGGGGGGATCATCGCCTGGGCGCAGATGGGCGATCCGAACGCCAGCATCCCCACGCCGCAGCCGGTGTACATGCGGCCGCAATTCGGGAGCCTGGGGGCGGCGGTGGGGACATCGTCGATCACGTTTGTCAGCCAGGCGAGCTTCGATTCCGGTCGGCTCGAAGGCTACCGCGTTCAGCGCAAGCTCGTGCCGATCCGCAATTGCCGCGCGATCGGGAAGAAAGACATGAAGCTGAACGACGCCACGCCGGTGATGAGCGTCGATCCGGAGACTTATGAGGTGAAGGCCGACGGTGAGGTGCTGACCTGCGCGCCGGCCGAGCGGTTGCCGTTGGCGCAGCGGTATTCGCTGTTTTGATCGGCGACACGCCGCTCAGAATCGCCAGGCCAGCCCGACGTACCCTTCGACGGCCAAGTGGATGGCCGGATTTCGCCGCGCGCCTTCGATTTGGGCATTGGACAGATGCGCCAAGCGCGTGCCGACTTCGAGCATAAGGCGATCGCTCAGCGGATAAGTCGCGCCAAGGCCGACGTACTCGCGGAAGTTGAAATGCGTGCCGTTGATCGGGGTGTTTTGGCTTGCAAACAGAAAGCCGGCGCCGCCGTCAATGTAATAGGTGCATCGATCGATGGAGCCGAGGTGATAACGGGCGATTAATTGGCCGCCGGTGGCGACGGCGTTGTCGCCGGTTTGGCTGATGTAGCTGACGGGGACTTCGGCGATGACCGCGAAGCGATCTTTTAAATAATACTGAAGCCCGATGACGCCGGAGTAGAAGTTTTCTTCGCCGCCGGTGGTCACGCCGCTGAAGAATTCGAAGGAGAGGGATCCATAGAGGTTGCCCGCTCGGAACGGCGTGAAGGCGGGGTTCGGCAGCGGGGCGTCTGCCGGCTGGGAAGCGGGGCTCTCCGCCCGGCACACGGGCGCGACCCACCCGGCCGCCAGTAGAAGAACGATGCCCGCGCGACGAAAGCGCGAGCGTGCAAAAGAGAGATGATCGAGCCAATTCACGCCTGCCACCATACCGACGCACAGGTGCGCGTCGAACTTCTGACCCGTCAGCCAACACTCCAAGAATGTTTTTCTTGATCTCGGCGATGCGCCCGATCACTTCGCCATGGAAATTGCGGACGACGGGCGATGTGCTGGATCGGGCATATCACTCTCGCTTGGCGTCTGATAACCGGCGGCACGTCCAAGAATAGGACGCTCCCCTGAAAAGGGCTGAATGCCGTTTGAAAAATCTAAGGAATATCCCTTAAGCAAATCCCCGGGCGTTCCGATCAATGGTTCAACGTTTGATCGGTGCTTCTGCGGGCAGTTCCGCGGCCGAGCGAACGCGGTGTCTGTTCTGCCCGCCGGGAGCTTATGTTGTCCGCCCCACTGCCATCGAACGAGACGCCACGACTGAATTACCTTCGGTCGCTCGAACTACTCGATACGCCACCGGAATCTGAATTCGACGATGTCGCAACCTTGGCGTCGCAGATCTGCGAAATGCCGATCGCGATCGTCAGCCTGGTCGATGCCGACCGGCAATTTTTCAAGGCCCGCGTGGGCGTCGACCTGGCCGGCTGTGATCGGGCGAGCTCGTTCTGTGCCCATGCGATTCTGCAGTCGGATTTGTGGGTCGTTGAGGACCTGCAAAAAGACGAGCGGTTTGCCGACAACGCATTTGTGACGGGGCACGCGAAAGTTCGCTTCTATGCCGGCATGCCGCTGGTGACCCCGGAGGGGTATGGGCTTGGGACGTTGTGCGTGCTCGACCGCGTGCCACGCAAGCTGAGCGCCAGCCAGGCATCGGCGCTGCGGACCTTGGCGCGGCAGGTGGTGAACATGCTGCGGCTGCGGCATGACGCCCGGCACGACGCGCTCACGGGCCTGGCGAACCGTGGGAACTTTCTGGAACAGGTCGAGCAGCGCATCGCCCGCGCCCGCCGCGAACGCAGCGGGAAGTTCGCCCTGATGTTCATCGATCTGGATCGATTCAAGCTCATCAACGACAGCCTCGGTCATGCGGCCGGGGATCGATTGCTGGAAACCATCGCCCAGCGGCTGAAGCAATCGCTGCGCGTGACGGACACGATCTCGCGTCCCGCCGGCCGTCAGTCTTTGGCGCGGTTGGGCGGGGATGAATTTACCGTGCTGCTCGACACCGTGCGGCGTTCGGACGATGTCGCCCGCGTTGCCGAGCGATTGATGAATGTGATCCGTCAGCCCATCCCGTTCGACGGGCAAGCCCTGACGACGACCGCGAGCATCGGCATCGTGGTGGCGGATGACTC
>JBQCCH010000192.1:0-2240 GCA_051962375.1 Tepidisphaeraceae bacterium | reverse complement strand
CATCGAGCGGGCCGGGCGTATTCGGGTGTGGGTGTTTTTTTCTCCGATGGTTATTTAGGGTTTCTGGGGTTGGGTGGTGGAACCTAACGACCCGAACCTATTTTTTGTGGGCTATTTGGGGTAATACAACCAAAACGACCGGCTGTGGCGCAGCGTTGATGCCGGCCGATCGTGGCGTGTGATCGATCCTTCGCCGGCGAATCGGGACGATACGTCTGCGCCTTATGCGGCCGCCTCGCGCGTGCATTGGATGGGGGATGTTGAGATCGATCCGTTTGATTCCAACGTGGCGATGTTCGTGACCGGATATGGGCTGTATCGCACGACCAATCTGCTCGACGCGACGCCGAAGTGGACGTTTTTCAATGACGGCTTCGAGCAGTCGGCCGCCTTAGAATTGGCGAGCCCGACCGGTGGCCCGGTGCATCTCTTGAGCGCGATCGGCGACCGGGACGGGTATCGGCATGTGGATTTCGACGAATCCCCCAAGGCCGGCGTGCTGGGGGAACAAAACGGGCTCGCGATGGGCAGCAACATGGATATCGACGTCGCCGCGAAAGACCCGAACCAGGTCGTGCGCCTGGGGCACGTCAAATCTCGGGTGCAATACTCGACCGACAACGGCGTGAACTGGGCTTGGTTCCCCGCGGCCCAGACGGGTGACAGCGATCGCGGGAGAGACAACCTGGCGATCTCCGCCGACGGCACGCGGACGGCGTATCAACCGGCGGGCGATGCGCGGGTGGTGGTCTCGACGCGCCATGGCTCGACATGGAGCGACTGGAAAGCCCCGTCAAACGGGCGGCCCGCGGCCGGCGCGGTGCTGGTGGCTGATCTTGAAGCGCCGCACACGTTTTATGCGTTCAACGGCGAAACCGTGTCGCGCAGCACCGACGGGGGCGATTCCTGGTCGCCGATGACCGATCTCGCTCCGCACATGACTTGGGTGCGGGCGGTGCCGGCGCACGTGGGGCACCTGGTCGGATCGGCCGGCGGTCGGGGGGCGTGGCGGTCGATCGACGGAGGCAAAACGTGGTCCCGCCTCGCGCCGCAGGCGCTGAGCGTCGCCAACGTGATCGGCGTGGGGGCGGGCGAGACTTCGTCTGCGTATCCGGCGATCTTTGTCGGCGGTTCGTGCATGGGCCAGACGGGGTTTTTCAGGTCAGACGACCAGGGCCAGTCGTGGACACGGATCAGCGATGCCGATCATCAGTACGGCTGGGTGACGGTGATCCAGGGCGATCCGCGGGTGTATGGTCGCCTGTACGTGGGCACAAACGGGCGAGGCATTCTTTACGGTGACATCGCCGGCCATTGAAAAAGCCGGCGGTCAGAGGTCGAGCTCAAGCAGCCGCTTCTCGCGATAGCCTGAGCCCACGTTGATCGCGCGCAGCGTGCCGATGGATTGATCGATCGGGAAATGGCTGTGGCCGCAGAGGACGTGGGTGACGCGCGGGTCGGCGGCGAGCAATTGGCCCATCTGTGCGGTGCCGAGGTACGCGCGGGCGAAATCCCACGTGGGCGAATGACGCGGCGGCAGGAGTTCTTCGAAGGGAACATGATGAACGGCCGCCACGATTCGGCGGGCGGTGAGCGAGGCGAGGTTTTCCTTCAGTTGCGACATTCGCTCTTGCAGAAATTCGTGATCGCTGCGCCCGAGCTTGATGTGCCGGCCGTCGTTCCAGCGGGCGAAAATATCTGTGGCGGCGTCGGGCACATCATCGCCGAGCAGGTGGGCGTAGCCGTTCAGGCGCTCGGCCGCGCCGGGGGAAATTTTCGCTTCGTAAAAGCGATCGGGAATGCCCAGCGAGCGCGGCGCGAAGCTGTAGTCATACCAGCCGATCGATCCGACGAGGGCGACATCGCCCGCGACAAACGGTTCCGTTTCCAGCCACTGCCAGCCGAGCGCGCGGACGCGGGCGGGGAGTGATTCTTGAAAGAGGTGGTGGCTGTCGGGGCCGTTGGTCCAGAGTTCGTGATTGCCGGCGACAAACAGCTTGGGGCCCGGGAAGCGGATCGAAGACAGCGCTTGCTCCAGGTCATCGCCGTCGGCGGCGGCGGTGTCGCCGATGAGCAGGAGCACATCGCCCGAGCGTTGATTGATCCGCTCGATGAGATCGATCGCCAGCGGCCGGCTGCGCTTGTGGTTGAAATGAAGATCGGCGGTGACGATCAATCGCATGAAATCACTTCAGAAGGATAGCCGCGTCGGCGAGCGCGGGGCTCAGTCCATCGATCGG
>JBQCCH010000191.1:0-3477 GCA_051962375.1 Tepidisphaeraceae bacterium | reverse complement strand
AGGGCGAGCACCAGCGGGACGGAGAAGATCAGCAGCGCGATCGAGTGCCGCCGGGCGAATCGGCCGAGCATGGCCAGGATCAGGGTGTCGACGATCAAGACGCCGCCGACGATCAGGTGCGCCAGCCGGCGGGTGATGCGCGGGTCGTTCGGGCCGATCGGGTCGGTGATCCAGTGCCAGAAGGCGTTCGGATCCCAGGTGCCCAGGTCGGTCTGGGCGATCCACCAGCCGAGCAGCGCCGTGACGATCAGGAGCACTGCCGAGAGGAGCCAATAACGGGCGACGCCGGTGGCGGGCGTGTGATTGTGCGAGACGACGACGGCGGTCACCGGTTCGACGGTAGGCGCGACGACATCGCTCGGCTCGGCGAAGGCGGCCGCGATGCGGGCGGTGGGATCGTAGAGCAGGTCGGCGGTATCGTCGTGAGTGATGGCGCGGATCGCTAGGCCGAGCGTGACGCAGGCGAACGCCGCCGCCAGGCCGGCCATCACGACGTGCGTCTGATCCGGCGGCGCGAGTTCGGCCCAGGTGTTCAGGTGTTGCAGGGACTGGACGCTCGGCATCGGCGTCGAGGGCTGGGTGGTCGTCTTGACGCCCAGCGCGTGGCCGTACACGGTGACGCCCCCGAGGTGAGAGCCGACCAGGATCAAGCCGCTGGTGAAGATCAGCGCCAGCTTGAAGAGGATCGAAAGCCGATCGCGCCACAGGTTCGACAGCGCGATCCAGACGACCACGATCAGCATGGCAGAGGCCGTCGCGACGGACTGGGTGATCAGGTGGTCTTTCAGTTTGTCGGCCAGATCGGCGTTGTGCTGGGCGAGGGCGTTGATGCCATCGGGCGCGAGCTGGGTCATGGCGTACAAGCCGCTGAAAGCGGTCGGCACGGCGAGGATCGCGCCGATCAGCAGCATCCAGCGGGCGGCCCATCGAATCGGCGCGCGGCGCCAACCGAGGAAGCTGAACAGTTCCATCACCGTCCCCACGACGATCAGGCCGATGGGAAAGTGAATCAGTGCGATGTGCCAATTCGGCGTAATCAGTGGCTGCATGCAACCCTTTTGTTCGAGCCCAAAGACGTCTGAGCTATCCTAGCCGGACGCGAAGCCGGCACAAGCGGTAATTCCCTAACCTCATGCGAAAATGGCGCTTACACAATCGACAGGGGTCGGGCGTGAATTCGGGCGATCGTTAGCAAAGCGCTAATTTTGTGTGAGTGCGGGCCGAGTTATTGGTGAGGCGGGGTTGGTCGACTAGGCTTAAGAACAACCAACACGAGGCATAGACCATGATTGCCGAACCGCAAGTCCGTTCGAGTGTCGTCATCCACGATTCGCATCGCGAGCCGGTGGTTGATGTGGCCGTCCAGTTGCTGAGCGTGCTGGGGCACGAGGTGGCCCTGGCGGAGTCGGCGTCGGCGGCGATTCGCGAAGCGAGCGAGCGTCCGACCGACCTGCTGGTGCTGAGCCTGACCGATCCGGCCGAGCAGGCGCAGATGATCGATCACCTGGCGACGCTGCACCCGACGCGCCGCCCGAAGCAGGTGGCGATTCTGTCCAACGACGATGCCGAGACTGGCCTGGGCCTGCAGCGGCGGCTGCCGAACGTGAAAGTGCACGTGTTCGTGAAGCCGATCCATGCGATGGGCCTGCTGAACGTGATCAAGCGCATCACCGCGAGCAACGTCGCCGCCCATAACTGATCGGCTTGATTGGGACCGCCCCCCCGCCGCAAGACGGCTAGGTTCCGGCGGGCGCGCCTCGGTTGGAAGCGACAAGTATTCAAACAAAAACCCCACGGCCCGCGCCGTGGGATTTTTTATTGCAATGCAAGTCACGCCAGTCAACCAGGCCGGTTACGTGTTCTGGCACGGGGCATAGAAGAATTCTTCCTTGACCACTTTTCCGTTTTTCACGGTGTAGAGCGCCGCTTCTTCCATGGAGAAGCGCTTGCCCTGCATGGGGCCGGCCTTGGCGGTGACGTCGATCTTGTAGTGGACGATGAACCGATCGTCGTGCGGCCAGGGGCCGGTGACGGTCTGGCTGTGGATCTGGTGGTTGTCGACCCACCACTGGTTCTTTTTCAGGACGGCCTCCTTACCGGTCACCTGCTGCGGGTGGCCGGGCATGGCCATCGCTTCGACGTTGACCACGTCGTCGGCGTAAAGGGTTTGGACGGCCTCAAGGTTGCGGTGCTGCTTGACGAGTTCGACGAGTTTGTTGGCGGTTTCCCACGTGTTCATGATGTCGGGCTCCTTTTCGTGTTTCGAAACAGTGATCGGGAAAAACGGCGTATTCAGCGCGACGCGCGCTGGCGGATGCGTTCGATGATGAAATCCCACCCCTTGTGAACGCCGGACAGATGATCGGGCGAAATATCGCCGACCGCGCGGTGCTTCAGCGACAGCAGCGTGGTGCCGTTCTGCTCGCTGAGACGGTATTGCACGTGCGACATCACGGGGTAGGACATGAACATCGGGCCGACGAGTTCGAGGAGGCTCGGGGGCTTGATGACCTGGACATGGCCCCAGAAGTGGCCGGTGTTGTTGCCCAGGTCACGGTACCACCGGCCGCCCGGCCAGGCTTCGACCTTCATCGCCATCGGCGTGCCGTCGGGGTGGGTGAAGCCCTCGCCGATCTGTTCCAGGATCGATGCGAAGACCGTGTCGGCCCGGGCACTGATGTAGATTTCTTTTTCGATGTTGATTCGTCCGAGTTCGACTTGCTCACTGATCATGACGCGCTCCTTCCGTGCGTGAATGTTGAGAATTTGGCTGAATGTCGGCTGCGGGGTTACGGCTGCTTTTCCATGGCCTCGGCTCGTTCCTTGATGCGAAGGAGCTGGTGATCCCAGAGCCGTTCGAAAGTGACGATCCAATCATGGAGGGTTTTCATTTGGCACCCATTGACGCGGTACACCCGCTGGCGACCGGTTTGCCGCACTTGAACGAGGCCGACCTCCAGGAGCACCTTCAGGTGCTTGGAGACCTGCGGCTGCGGCCAGCCGAGGCCCTGGACGAGGCCGTTGACGGGCATCTCCCCCTTGGCGAGCAATCCCAACACCGCGCGGCGCTTCGGTTCGGCGATGGCGTTGAAGGGATCGAGCGTGGTGGCGGCCCGGGCCATGCGGATGAATATATTCCGATATGAGTATATGTCAAGGGAAAAGGGATTTTGGCCGCTTTTTTTAGCGGGCGGCGGTAGAAAGGATTGGGGCGCTGGGGCGCTTTGGTTCTTTGGCAAGTGAATAGGCGGTTTTTGCGGTTCGGGACGAGTGAAACGTGAAGACGTGAAACGGGGGTTCTACTGCGTATTGCGTACTGCGTAAGGGGGGGATTTGGGTGGCGGGGTTTGTTTATTTGCGTGCGATAAGTGGTGTGGCGGGCTGGGCAAGGGCCGTTGCGCTGGCGCTCATGTGGGGTGGGTTTGGAAGCCTTGGCCGGGCCGGGGGTTGGGGCGGAAATCGGGGTGAAAATGAAAA
>JBQCCH010000190.1:0-6500 GCA_051962375.1 Tepidisphaeraceae bacterium | reverse complement strand
AGCGTGGAAGCGCTGCTGCACCATCTGTTGCCGTCGACGTTCGTGGTGCACACGCATCCGGGCTCCGTGAATGCCCTCACCTGCTGTGCCCAGGGCCAAGCCCTGACGAAAGCGCTGTTTGGCGACACGGTCCTTTGGCAGCCGTATGTGGATCCCGGGCTGATCCTGGCCAAGCGGTTGGCGGAGCAGCTGACGACCCACCGCGCCCGCACGGGCGCTGTGCCGACGCAGATTTTCCTGGAAAACCACGGCCTGATCATCGGCGGCGAATCGGCCGAGCAGATCGAATCGCAGTGCACCCACATCGTCGACGCGTTGCGCCAGCGCATCGGCCAGGCAAAGGAACTCGCTTCGATCCCGGTCGCGGGGTCGGCGGATACGGTGTTGCAGCGGTATGCCGAAGCGATCGCCGAGGTTAAGCCGGAGTTGTCGGTTGTGACCGATGATTCGGACAGGTCGCGTACGCTGGTTTGCACGCCCGCGGTCTTGGCCGCCGCCCTGGCGGGGCCGTTGACGCCGGATCAGATTGTGTATTGCCGCTCGATTCCGTTGTTTTTCGATGACCCCGCGCGCGACGCCGGCCAGGCGGCTGAGCAATTTCGAGTGCGGTGGGATCAATACCTGGCAACGCACGGCTTTGAACCCTGGGTTGCCCTGGTGGCGGGCGTGGGGTTGTTGGCCTTCCGTCAGACGCCCAAGCTCGCCGAGATCTCCCGGGTGCTCTATGTCGATGCCGCTGCGGTCTATGCGAACGCCGCACGGTTGGGCGGCGTAAAGGTACTGAGCCCTGCCGAGCGGCAGTTCATCGAACAATGGGAAGTCGAAGCGTTCCGCCGATCGGTGATGAGCGCTCACAAATAATCGCTCCCAACGAAACGAAACGAGGGACAGAAAAGCGACGGCTCTTCTGTCCCTCGTCGTTTATCGGCAGGTGTTATCGGAGGAACGCGTCGACCAGGCCGCCATACACGTGGATGACTTGGCCGGTGGTTTTGCTGGAGGCCTTGCTCAACATGAACCAGATCGCCTCGGCCTGGTCTGCCGGGGTGATCGGGGCGTGCGTGAGGGTCCGCTTGGCGTAGAACTCGGCCAGCCGGTTGCGAAGCGTTTCGGTTTCTTCTTCGGCGGTATAGGGCAAGTTGTACTTCGCGAGCGAGGCGATGACGCGGTCACGCGGAAACATCGCAGACCCCGCAACGACCGTCGCGGGCGCGACGCCGTTCACGCGAACCCGGGGTGCCAGTTCGACGGCCAGTTCGCGAACCAGGTGATTGGCGGCCGCCTTGCTGGTGTCATAGGCAACCGATCCCTTCTTCGCGACCACCGCATTGACGCTGGTGGTGATCACGACGCTGCCGCGGGTTTGTTGCTGATCGAAAATAACGCCGGCTTCTTTGACGGCGAAATAGATGCCCTTGACGTTGACATCAAAGGTCAGGCCCCACTTTTCGTCCGGGATATTTCCCTTTTCGTCCGGCGGAACGAAGATGCCGGCGGTGATGATCAGGTGATCGATGCCGCCGTACGCGAGCACCGCCTGCTGAAGTGCGGCCCGGACGCTTTCGCGCTGCGTGATGTTCGCCGCCGCTCCGATGGCGGGACCGCATCCACCGATGCCCGTGCCCGCCACGCCGATGCCTTGACCATAGATTTTCGTCAATTCGTCGGCCGTCGCCTGGGCGGCTGCTTCGCCCATGTCGACGGCTACAATCTGCGCGCCTTCTTTGGCGATGCGATGGGCCGTCTCCTTGCCGATGCCGCTGCCGGCGCCGATCACCACGACGACGCGCCGCTCCAGTTCTTTTTCCGGCGGCATGCGCTTGAGCTTGGCTTCTTCCAGCGCCCAGTACTCAATGTCGAACGCTTCCTGACGCGGCAGGGCGATGTACTCATCGATGGCTTCGGCGCCGCGCATCACTTCGATGGCGCAGGTGTAAAACTCGGCGGTAACGCGGCTTTCGCTCTTGTTCTTGCCGAACGCGATCATGCCCAAGCCCGGAATGAGCACCACCGTCGGGTTCGGGTCGCGCATCGCGGGCGAATCGGGGCGTTTGCAATCATTGTAGTATTGGGCGTAGTCGGCGCGGTATTTTTCCAGGCCGGCTTCGAGCAGCTTCTTCAGGCCGGCGATGTCGCCCGACGTCGGGTCCCAGGCGACATACAGCGGCTTGATATTGGTGCTCAGGAAATGGTCCGGGCAACTCGTGCCCAGCTCCGCCAGCCGCGGCGCATCCACACTGTTCACAAACCGCAGCACGGCCGGCGTGTATTGCGTGGTGGCGATGAACCCGCGCTGCTGGCTCACCTTCCCGCGCAGCCACGGGAGCAGTTGCGCGAGCAGATCGGTCCGCTGCTGGTCGGAAATGTTCTTGAACTTTTCGCCGCCGAACGTCTTGCTGCCTTTGTCCTTGGACTCGATGTACTTGGCCGCTTTTTCAATTAGATCGAGCGTGAGCGTGTAGCAGGCCTTATCGTCGTCGGCCCAGTTGATGAGCCCGTGCTGGCCCATCACGATGCCTTGCGCCTTCGGGTGCTTCTTGGCTACGTCGCGCATGACCAGGCCTAGGTCAAAGCCGGGGCGTTGCCAGGGCGTATGGACCACTTGGTCGCCGTAAATTTCCTGCGTCAGCTTCGCGGCATTCTTCGAAGCGGCGATCGCAATGACCGCGTTCGGGTGCATGTGATCCACGTGCTTGGCCCGCAGGAGGCCGTGCAGGGGCGTGTCGATGGAACTGGCGGTGGGATTAAGGTTGAACGTGCAGTGCGGATACATCGCCACCATCTGGTCTTCGATGGCCGTCTTCACGCCTTTTTCCGGGGCGGCGTTATAGACATTTTCCAGCGACAAAAGCGTGGCATATTCAAGCGAGGCGAAGTTGCTGCGCTTGGCCGTCCGCAGATCGCCGCCGGACCCTTTGACCCACATGACGTCCGTGAGCTTGCCGGTGATGGGGTGGCTCTGCTGGATCTTCGACGACGTGTTGCCGCCGCCGGTGTTGGTGATGCGTTGGTCCGAGCCGAGCAGGTTCGATCGATAGATCAGCCGATCCACCGGATCGGAAGGGGCTTTGGCGTCGTCCCAGAGATAGTTGACGTGTTCGTAACGGGTCGGCATGTGAGAGGTCCTTTGGGGTTATGTTCTAAAATTCGATTGACAGGCAACAATATCTCACATAATCTCACATCGCAAGAGGATTTTATGACCGATTTGATTGCTGATGCCCGCCGCCGGCGGATTATCGATCGAATTCGACGCACGGGCACGGTTCGGGTGGTCGAGTTGGCGGGGGAGTTGTCGGTTGCGGAAGAAACGGTCCGGCGCGACCTGCGTTTGCTCGATCAGCAGGGGATTTTGATCCGGACGCACGGCGGCGCGGTCCGGGCCGACCATGACGCCGACGCCCGGGCGCGGGCGCTGGACATTCCGTTTGAGCAGCGTCGCCAGGCAATGCTCAGGCAGAAGCGGGCGATCGCCGCTGAGGCCGCCAAGCGGGTCTCCGGGGGCATCACCATCGCCTTGGACGGAAGCACCACCGCTTGGGAACTGGCGGCACATTTGGACGATCCTTCGCTGACGATCGTGACCAATTCCCTGATGGTCACGACGCTGCTGGCATCGAAAGACGGGCCGCAGGTGATTTCGGTCGGCGGAACATTGGATCGGAAGCTGATGATGTTCACCGGCATGATCGCCCGGGAAGGGCTTCGGCATGTGCACGTCGATCTGTTTTTCTGCTCGTGCGGCGGCATCGATCCGACACGCGGGTTCAGTGATCCATCCGAACCCTCGGCCCAATTCAAGCGGCAGCTGATGCACACATCCGACCGGACGATTCTGCTGGCCGATTCCACAAAATTTGAAATGCGCTCGCCGGTGATGTTCGCTTCGCCCGCGGATGTCGTAGAGTTGATCACCGACGCGGCCGCGCCCGGGCCGGCGATCGAGCGGCTGCAGAGCTCGGGACTGCACTGCACGCTGGTGTCGGCGGCAGACGGACAGGATTAATTCCCCATGCGTGTCAGCTTGTTTATTCCGTGCTTCATCGACCAACTCATGCCCGATGTGGGCATCGACGTGGTCCGCGTGCTCGAACGGCTTGGCTGCACGGTGGTTTGCCCGCAGGACCAGACCTGCTGCGGACAGCCGGCATTTAATTCCGGGTACACCGAACAAACACGACAGGTCGCCCGGCACATGCTGGATGCCTTTCACGACGCGCAAGTCGTCGTTCTTCCGAGCGGCTCTTGTGCGGCGATGATCAAAGTTTTTTACCCGCAGATTTTTGAAGGCACGCCCGACGAAGCCCGCGCCAACGCCCTGGCGGCCAAGACGTGGGAATTCAGCGATTTTCTCGTGACGAAGCTGGGCGTTACGGATGTGGGGGCGGTCTTTCCGCATCGGGTCACCTTTCATGACGGGTGTCACGGCCTGCGAGAGCTGGGCGTCAGCGACCAGCCGCGCAAGCTATTGGAAAAGGTCAAAGGGCTGGAGCTGATCGAAATGAAAGAGCGCCGCACCTGCTGCGGATTCGGCGGGACATTTGCGGTGAAATTTGAATCGATCTCCAATGCGATGGGCCAGGTCAAATGCAATTCCGCCGCCGAAACCGGGGCGGAATTTGTGGTGTCGAACGATCCGAGCTGCCTGATGCACATCCAGGGATACGCGAACAAGAACGGCCCGGCACTGAAGACGCTGCACCTGGCGCAGATTCTGGCACGACAATGAGCACGCTTCCCCTGCCCAATGTCTCGGTCGAAGGAACGACGGTTCCGCCGCCGCCCGATCGAAAAACGATCCCGCTCCGGCAGTTCCATGCCGACGCCGAGCTCCGTGCCGCCGACGTCGGACAGCGCACGTTCGTCCGCACCGCGATGGCCAATTACATGGGCGTGCGGGAAAAGACCCAGGCGCTGTTCGCCGACTATCAGGCGGCCCGCGTGCAGGCGGCGGCGGTGAAGTGGGAAGCGCTGAACCATCTGGAATCGCTGCTGCTGGAGTTTGAGAAAAACGCCACTGCCCGCGGCACGCACGTGCACTGGGCGGCGGACGGGGCGTCGGTGTGCCGTCATGTCGTCGACATCCTCAAAGCCGCCGGCGCCACGAAGGCCATCAAATCCAAGTCGATGGCGACCGAGGAGGTGCACCTTAATCACGCCCTGCACGAGGCCGGCATCGAGGCCGTCGAGAGCGACCTTGGCGAATTCATCCTGCAACTGCGGGACGAGGCGCCGTACCATTTCGTCTTCCCGTCGATGCACCTGCGACGCGGCGAAATCAAGGACGTGTTTTCCAAGCACTTCGAGGGACTGACGGCCGACGATCCGGAGACGCTGACCCGCTTCGCCCGCGATATCCTCCGCTCCAAGTACCTGGAGGCCGACGTCGGCATCAGCGGCGGGAACTTCGGCGTCGCCGATTCCGGGGCCATTGCGATCACGGAAAACGAGGGGAACGCCCGGCTCACCTGTGCGATGCCCCGCATCCACATCGTCGTGATGGGGATCGAAAAAATCATTCCCAAACTGGAAGACCTGGCGATCCTCCAACCCATGCTGGGCACCGCCGGCGCTGGGCAGTTGCTCACGGGGTACAACTCGGTCTACTTCGGGCCGCGCGCGGAGGGGGAGAGCGATGGTCCGGAGCAGATGCATGTCATCCTCCTCGATAACGGCCGCACCAAGCTGCTGGGCGATGCGCACCTGCGGGATGCCTTGCGGTGCATTCGCTGCGGCGCGTGCCTGAACGTCTGCCCGATCTTCCAAAACGTCGGCGGCCACACCTACGGAACGACCTACCAAGGCCCGATCGGTGCGGTCATCAGCCCACCCATGCGCGGGGTGGGTGAATTCGGACATCTGGCATTTGCGTCCAGCCTGTGCGGCGCGTGCACCGAGACCTGCCCCGTCAAGATCGACCTGCACCATCACCTGCTTCGGATTCGCCAGCAGTACACCAAGGTCAAGCACAAAATCGCCGAAACCGCCGCGATGCGTGGTTTTTCGCTCGGCATGCGCCACCCGGCGCTCTACCGGGTTGGAGCGCGGTTGGCCCTGACGCTGGATCGCTGGACCAAGCCGCTGCACGGCTCGGCGATCGATCCGCTGAAGGCTTGGCGCCGCCGTCGCACGCTGCCCGACAAGCCGCCGGAATCGTTCATGCATTGGTGGAAGCGGAGGCATTCGTGATCACTCCTGGAAACGTCACCGGCGACCGTGAACGCGTGCTCGCCTCGATCCGCCAAGCCACCCAGGCCGCCGCCGCGGATGCTCATGGCCAGCACCCCGTCGCGCCGCCCGATCGCTCCCGCTACGCCCAAGTCCTGCCCCGTGTGGCCGACACCTGGGAGGAAAAACTCGCCGTCTTCCGCACCCGCTGCGAAGGGCTCCGCGCCAAGCTCCATCTCGTCGACGATCTCGCTGCCATGCAGAGCGTCGTCCGCGACATCCTGGCTGATGAAGGAGCGAAGCGGATCGCATTTTATCGGCATCCTCTTGTT
>JBQCCH010000189.1:0-2134 GCA_051962375.1 Tepidisphaeraceae bacterium | reverse complement strand
GCGCCGCGCCAATCGCCCAGAAGCAGCGCCCAGATCGGCAGCGCCCAGGCGGCCATCAGCAATTGGCCCTTCAGCATCGCGCCGCAGCCGATGAACGCGCCGGCGAGCAGCCACCGCCGCCGCAGCCCGCAGCACAGCGCGAATAGAAAAAACGGCATCGGCCAGATGTCCCACTGGGGCCAGCCGTGGGCGTTGAAGATGATCAGCGGATTCAGCCACGTCAGCGCCGCGCCGCCGAGCGCCACCCATACGAGCCCGCGTCGCGGCCGCGATGCAAGCAGGACCAGCAGGAATGTCGCCAGCGCCGTGAGCGCTTCGATCGCGGTATTGAACCACAGCAGCGGCGCATGAAACGCGGCCGACGGTTCGCGCTCGGTGACGCCGGGATAATGCACGTGGACCCAGTTCACCCAGGCGCTCATCACGCCCAACCGCAGCGGCCCGTAATCCAAGAGGTGCAGGAAGAAAGCGTCCCGCTCCGGGCGGCCGAGTTCGTCGTAGACGTTCCAATAGCCGACGCGCGACGCGAAGGTGCCCCAGCGGAACCCGTTGTTGACGTCGCTGTTGAAGCGGATGGGAATCGTCCATTCCCAGACGGCCGCACGCAGGCGCAAGCCGCCCCAGACGAGAAGCGCCACCGCGATCCAGAATGCGGTCCCCCGCAGCAGCTTGGCGAGCATGCGCACCGGTCCTTACGGAAAGAGCCCCTTTAGCCGCAACGCTTCGGCCACCCGTCCGATGGCGATGGTGTAGGCGGCCGTGCGGTAATCGCAATCGGCTTCATCAGCCTTTGCGTTGACGACGTCGAACGCGCGGTCCATCACGCGCTTGAGTTCGCTGCGAACGCGATCGAGATCCCAGAAGTAATTGTCGAGGCTCTGGACCCATTCGAAGTAGCTGACGGTGACGCCGCCGGCGTTGGCGAGGATGTCGGGCAGGATGGTGACGCCTGACTCCTGCAGGATGGCGTCGGCCTCGGGGGTGGTGGGGCCGTTCGCGGCTTCGACGACGATCTTCGCCTTCACGTGCGGGGCGATGGCGGCATCGAGGGTGTTTTCCCGGGCGGCGGGGATCAGCACATCGCAATCGGCGGCGAGCACTTCTTCGTTGGTGACGGCATCGCCGCCGTCGTAATCGATGAGCGTGCCATGCTCGCGGTAGTACTCACCGGCCGAGGTGATGTCGACGCCTTCTTCGCTGAAGATGCCGCCGTGCTGGTCGGAGATGGCGACGATGATCGCCCCCATTTCTTCCAGTAGCGCGGCCGCATGAAAGCCGACCTGCCCGAAGCCCTGGATGGCAATCTTGATGCCCTCGAGCGAGCGGTGCTGGGTGATTTCAAGAAATCGCTTGAGCACGTACATCACGCCGCGGCCGGTGGCTTCCTGGCGTCCGACGCTGCCGCCGAGGGCGACGGGCTTGCCCGTGACGATGCCGGTCGCGTGCGTGCCGGTCATCTTGTTGTAGGTATCGAGCACCCAGGCCATCACCTGGCTGTCGGTGCCGAGGTCCGGCGCGGGGATGTCGTCAAACGGGCCGATGATCGGGAGAATTTCGGTCGTGTAGCGACGGGTGAGGCGTTCTTTTTCGTCGAGCGAAAGCGTTTTGGTGTCGCACACGACGCCCCCTTTGGCGCCGCCGTAGGGGAGATCGACCAGGGCGTTTTTCCACGTCTGGAGCATCGCCAGCGCCATGACTTCATCGCGATCGACGGCCGGATCAAACCGCAGGCCGCCCTTGAACGGGCCGCGGGCGTTGTTGTGCTGCACGCGGTAGCCGGTGAAGACTTCGATGCGGCCGTCGTCCATTTTGATGGGGCAGCTCACGGTGAGAATGCGCTTGGGCGTGCTCAGCACCGGCCGCCAATGCGGATCGAGGCCCATCGTGTCGTAAACGCGGGCGAAATAGAGCGACGCGTTTCGCCAGAATTTCTGAATTTCTTCCGGCTTGGCCGCCAACCGATTGGTTTCCCGACTGGCATCGATCGATGGGATCATGGCGACGTATCATGCAACGATCCGCCGCGCGCGTCGATGGGCGGCGGGGAAGATTCGGGGTCTGCCCCGCAATCATCGGCAAACGCCGAGCGGGTCTGGTATGATCCCGGCATCATGGTCACGCTCAACGCACATTT
>JBQCCH010000188.1:0-6070 GCA_051962375.1 Tepidisphaeraceae bacterium | reverse complement strand
AATCAGCGCCCTTGCCGCCGTCCAGGTGATCGGCGCCGTCGCCGCCGATGAGCGTATCGTCGCCGGCGCTGGCGAGGAGGGTGTCGTCGCCGCCGTTGCCGAAGAGCGCGTCGTTGCCGGCACCGGCAACGATCCAGTCATTGCCGCCGTTGCCTCGCAGCGTGTCGTTGCCAGCGCCGCCGAGGATCGTTTCAGGGCCCGCCCCGCCGCGAACGCTGTCATTGCCATCGCCGGCGTCGATGTTGCCGATGCCCGCGAGCTTGGAGATGACGTCGTTGCCGCCGAAGGTGCGGATGTTGTCGTGTCCGTAGCCGGCGGTGATGGTGTCGTCGCCGTTGCCGGTGTCGAGGAAATTTCGACCGGCTGAGCCGTTGAGGACAACGACCGCACCCAGCGGCGAGGTGAGGCTGAGGTGGTTCTCGCCGTCGATGGCCGCGATGCCGACTTTGCCGGTCGACACGTTGACGCGGTTGGTGCCGCCGTAAAGGCTGACAGAGAGGTAGGCCGATCCAGGGTCGGCCTTCAGGGCGATGTTGGACCCGGTGACTCGGCCGCGGCCGTCGGCGAGGTTCATCGTGCCGCCGTAGCTGGTGACTTCGTCAACGCCGGCATCGCCGACGTAACGGTTGTAGCCCAGGCCCAGGTCGACGATATGTCCGCCGCCGCCACTGAGGCGCACGTCATCGCCGCCATTGCCGGCATCGAGGGTGATGGAGCGACTGGTATCGGCGCGGACGATGTCTCGACCATCGCTGAGCCGGATATCGAGCGTTTTGATGGCGGTCGTGGAGAAGGTGCGGGTGACGCCGTCGATGACGATGCGCGTTTTGCCGGCGGCGTCACCGATGTTCAGGCGGGCGTTGTTTTGCTGGCCGTTGATGTGGAGGGTGCCGTCGGCGTCGAGCTGGAACTGCGGCGGCCGGGTGTAACGGGCGACACCGAAATATTGTTCGACCTGGTAGAGCGCCGACCCATCGGCCGTGGGTTGGAGGCGGCTATGGAATAAAGCGTCATTGATTTCGCCGTCGAAATCGAACGTGGAATCGGCCGTGCCGTCGGGCAGCAATCGTGCGACGGTGCGATCTTCGCCGGCGGCATAAATGCGGCAGGCTGCATCGAGCTGCAGGTCATTGATCTGGTCGAAATCGGTCGGCTTCTGCGCCGGCAGCAGGGCGAAGCCCCCGCGGCCGAAGGTGAGATCAAGCTGGCCGGTGGTGCGGAAGCGTGCGACGGACCGGGCGACCAGGCCGTCGGGCACGACGGGCGCGGGCTGGCTGGCGCCGGTGGTGGTCAGGTAGGGAATGGCGACATACAGCGAGCCGTAGGAATCGATGGCGGTGAGCGGCGGTGTTTTGAAGTATCCCGTGAACAGCGACGGCAATGTGAAGCGGCCGGCGTGGCCGTAGGTGGTGTCGACGCGGCCGCGCGTGGTGTAGGCGAGCACCTGGGCGCTGCTCCCGCCGGCGGCGGTGATAAGGATCCGGCCGGTGTCGAGCACGTTGATCGAACGTCCGGTGAAGCCGGCATCGGCGGTGACGTGAACATAGCCGGCATTGCCGAACGTGGGATCGAGCACGCCATGCACGGAAAGCCGCGCCAGGAAGGTGCGCGTGCCGACGCTCATGAGCACGATCGATCGGCCGGCGCTATCGGCTGCGACGGTCGTTACGGTGACCTGCTCCGTTCCGGGGCGGATGGTGGTCGGCAGATTCAGCAGGGCTTGGCCGGTGTGATGGAACTGCGTGTCGAGCGCGCCGGCGGCGGTGTAGCGCCGGATCGCGACGGCGGCATAGGCATTGGTAGAGTCGTGGACTTCGCCGGCGATGATCGCGCGCTGGGCGGAATCCATCGCGGCGGCATGTCCGCTAAAGGATGCGATCTTCGCCTGGCCGTAGGTCGGATCGAGCGTGCCGGCAGCGGTGACGCGACGAATGCCGGTATTGCTCACGAACGAGGTGTAGAGCAGCAGGCTGCCGTCGGTTTGGGTGGCGAAAGGGACCGCGGAATCCAGCTGGCTGCTGTAAAAACTGCCCTGCGGGGAGAAGCTAAGATCGCGGGCAAACGGCGCGGCGTTGAACAGGCGACGAGGTTCCAGCGCATCGAACATCGGGTCTTCCCCTCCAGGAAAACGAATGGTGACAAACGGGGTACAGCCTATTTAACAACGTTGACATTACACGATGATTCGGATGTATTCGTCGAACTCGGACGAAAAAAGAGAAAAAAAGGAGAAACGATGGAAAAAACATTGATCATTCTGAAGCCCGACGCGGTTCAACGCGGGTTGGTCGGCCAGATCGTCACGCGATTTGAGAACAAGGGTCTGCAGGTTGTTGGCATGAAGCTGATGGTCATCCCGAAAGCGACGGCCGAGACGCATTATGCGCCGCACAAGGAGCGTCCGTTTTACGCGGGGCTGGTGCGGTTCATGACGAGTGGGCCGGTTGTGGTGCTGGCGCTGCAGGGCGTGAACGCGATCACGATCGCCCGCAACCTGATGGGCGCGACGTTCGGCTCGAAAGCGGCGCCGGGGACGATCCGCGGCGATTTCGGCGTGAGCAACGCGTACAACCTGATCCACGGCTCCGACTCGCCCGAAGCGGCGGAAAAAGAGCTGGGGCTGTTTTTCAAGAAGGAAGAACTGCTCGAATGGACGCCGGCCGTGCAGAGCTGGGTGTATGACATGACGGGCGCGAAGCCCGAATAAGCGGTTGCCGCCTGACAAACAGTAGTCCGCAGACAGTAGTCCGCAAGCAGTAGTCCGTCGAGGCCCGAATGACCGGTTCATTCGGGCCTTGTCATTGGGCGATGGGTCGGCGGAGTTGATTCGGATTTGCGAACTCGGCATCTTGAGGCGCATGGAATCGAGCGGGCGAATCGGGCTGGTGGTCTTCGATCTGGGGCGGGTGTTGATCCGGATTTGTTCAGACTGGCAGCACGCGGCGCGGGTGGCGCAATACGGGGGAAGTCTGCCGGATGTAACGCCGGCCTTTCGAGACGCGCTGCACGCGCTGGTGGTGCAGAGCGAAACCGGGGCGATCGACGATCCGGAGTTTTGCCGCCGGTGCAGCGCGCTGATGGGGATCGAAGCCGAGCACATCAACCGGATGGCGGAGGCGTATCTGCTCGGGCCGTTCGATGGGATTGATCGGCTGATTGAGGACATCGCGGGGCTGGGCGTGAAGACCGCGTGCCTGACGAATACGAATGGCAATCATTGGCGGCAGATGACCGCGCCGGCCGGGCCGAATGCGTTGCCGTTGCACAAGTTGGATTATCGTTTCGCGTCCCACCTGGTGCGGCTTCGCAAGCCCGACGCCGCGATCTATGAACACGTGGAGCGGGCGACGGGTTTTTCGCCGGCGGAAATCCTGTTTTTCGACGATCTGCCGGAGAATATCGCGGCGGCGGCGCAGCGGGGGTGGAATGCGGTGCGGGTGACGAGTGCGGACGATCCTGTCGGGCAGATGCGCGATGCGCTGCGAAGCCATCGATTGCCGCTGTAGCTTCGAGTCGCGTCGTGTTGCTGCTAGGATCAGTTTCGTATGGCTCACACCGTTCAGGACCGCGTCGCTCAGCTTCGGAAGGAGCTGAATCATCACAACGAGTTGTATTACGTCCACGCGAAGCCGCAGATCAGCGATCAACAATTTGACGCGATGATGGCTGAGCTGATTGCGTTGGAGACGGCGCATCCGGAGTTGCTCACGCCGGATTCGCCGAGCCAGCGCGTCGGCGGGGATCTGATCGAGAGCTTTGCGAAGATCGCGCACGCCCAGCCGATGTATTCCATCGACAACACTTACAACGAGGAAGACCTGCGCGGCTGGGATGAGAGCGTGCGGAAGCGCCTGGACGGGGGCCGGCCGAGCTATGTGTGTGAGCCGAAGGTGGATGGCGTGGCCGTGAGCTTGCGGTACGAGAAGGGAGTGTTGATCCACGCGGTCACGCGCGGCGACGGGCGGGTGGGGGATGACATCACCGCCAACGTCAGGACGATCCAGAGCGTGCCGCTCAAGCTGACACCGGCCAAGCCTGCGTCGAAGGGTGCACATGCCCATACGGTGGATGATCCGGGAGCGTTGTTTGTGATTGAAAGCGCCCCGGATGCGGCCGTGCCCGGCGTGCTTGAGGTGCGCGGCGAAATCTACATGGAGAACGCGACATTCGCCGCCATCAACGCGAAGCAGCGCGAAGCGGGCAAGGAGACCTTCGCGAACCCGCGCAATTTCACGGCCGGCACGCTGAAGCAGCTGGATCCGAAAATCACGCGCTCGCGCAACCTGAAATTCGTAGCGCACGGGTTCGGCGAAGTCGATCCCGCGCCGGCAGACAGCTATTACGAGATGGTGCTGCGAATCGCCGCGCTCGGCTTGCCGACCAGCCGGGCGACGAAGCATGTTGAGACGATCGAAGACGCGATTGAGGCCATCCGCGCATTTGCCTCGCAGCGGGAGGAACTGCCCTACAACACGGACGGCATGGTGGTGAAGGTCGACAGCAAGCGGCAGCGCGATGAGCTGGGGTATACCGCCAAAAGCCCGCGCTGGGTGATCGCGTACAAGTACCCGGCAGAGCGTGTGCAGACGACGCTGAACGATGTGACGTGGCAGGTGGGCAAGAACGGCACGCTGACGCCGGTGGCCGAGCTGGAGCCGGTGTTTGTCGCGGGGACGACCGTGCGACGTGCGACGCTGCACAACATCGTCAACATCGAAAAGCTGGGTCTGCACGAGGGGGACACGGTCACGATCGAAAAAGCGGGCGAAATCATCCCGCAGGTGATCTCGGCCGATGCGGGGCGGCGCAAGGCGCATGCGGCTGCGGTGCGGGCGCCGCGCAAGTGTCCGTCGTGCGGGGCGGCGGTCGAGCGTGAGCCGGACGGGCCGCATATTTTTTGCGAGAATCCGTCGTGCCCGGCGCAACTGCACGAGCGGCTGAAGCACTACGCCGGCCGAAAGCAGATGAACATCGACGGGCTGGGGGAGGCGATCATCCAGCAATTGATGGACGCCGGCGCGCTGAAATCGATCCCGGACATTTATCGGCTGACGGCGGAGCAAATCGCGGGGCTGGAGAGCGAAACGAGCCGCGTCGACAAGAAAACGGGAGAGACCAAAACCAGCATTCGAAAAGTGGGCGAGAAGACGGCGGCTGCGATCATGACGTCGATCGAAGCGTCGAAAAGCCGCGGGCTGGGATCCGTGCTGGGGAGCATCGGGGCGCGGTTCCTGGGCGTGACCAATGGCCGGAAGCTGGCGGCGTGGGGGGGCGACATCGATACGCTGCTCGCGGCCAGCATCGATGACCTGCGTCGCGCCCTGAGCGACGCTGATGAGGATGCGTCGAGCGAAAAAAGCCTGCTTGCGTTGGCGACTTCGATCGTCGCCGGCCTGGCGTCGACGCGCGGCAGCGGCGCGGCGGATGTGGAAGAGCGGCTGGAAGCATTGAAGGCCTTGCCCGGTTTGGGTCGGCGATTGAATGAATCGCGGATCGCGCTGCTGAGCGAGCGGTTCGCTTCGGTTGAAGAACTGGAAGCCGCCGACGATGAGGAGATGGCAACCGCGCTGCGCACGAATGTGCGGACGGCCGAAGTGATACATGAGTTTTTCAAATCGGCGCGGGGGCGTGAGTTGTTTGCCGAGCTGCGGACGCTGGGCGTGCGATTGGAAGAAACCAAGGCCGCTGCGTCGGGGAATCTGCCGTTTGCGGGCAAGAGCATCGTCGTGACGGGCACGTTGCCGACGCTCGGGCGGGCCGAGGCGGAGGAGCGGATCGTGGCTCTGGGGGGCAAGGCGGGCTCGGCAGTGAGCCGTAAGACCAGCTTTGTCGTCGCGGGCGAGAGTGCGGGGAGCAAGCTGGACAAAGCCCGCGAGCTGGGCATTGAAGTGATCGATGAGGCGGAGTTTCTGCGTCGCGCGGATGCCAAGTGAGGCGGAACGCGGCTTAATGATGTGGTGGGTGGTGGAGGGAAATGGCATCTAGTGCTTCCTGGCAATCAAGATTATGATACTTGTCGCATGAAAGAACTCATCCAAAAACTCCTGGCCGACGCGGGCGTGGAATCTCG
>JBQCCH010000187.1:0-3728 GCA_051962375.1 Tepidisphaeraceae bacterium | reverse complement strand
CTGACGGCGACCGCGGGCCCGGGCACGATCACGCTCGCCTGGACGAATGCGTCGCCGGGCTCGCAGGACGAGGTGCGGATCGAACGCTCCGACGACGGGACGCTCTTCTACGAGATCGCAAGCCTGCCGGCCGACGCGCGGCGGTTCGTGAACACGGGGGTGTCGAACCGATTCTTCTACCGGGTGCGGGCGGCGAACGGCGGCGGATTCTCGCCGTATTCGAACTCGGCCGACGCAACACCGAGCCGGCGCTGAGATCGGCAGGAGCGCCCGCGCAGACGGCCGATTTTTAGGCCGACGGCCGCACGCCGCGGCGGTACGATCCCGGGGGGAGATCGACCGCCCGCCATGCGCGACGCATTGATGCCATGTTTTCGAACGATTCGCCGACACCCTTCCGCAAGGGCACGGGCGCGAGGTGCGCGCGGTCAAAGTGAAGTTAAGTCGCGTGGCGGTCTGGGCGGCCTGTGTCGCACTGGTGCGCGCTTTAAATCCGGCCAAAGCCTGGCCGGGCCGGGCGTTGTGCGGAAAACGCAAAAACAAAATGGCAGGAACGAAATCGACCTGATTTTTTCGACTTATGGCCGGTCGCGGACGACGCGGGGGCGAAGGCCGCGACCGGGGCCGACGGGGTCAGCGGGTCTCGGCCTGGTCGGCGTAAGGGACGAGCTCTAGACCGAGCAGACCCGGCTCACCCTCGGCGGCTGTGAGCGACAGCGTCAGCACGTTTTTTTCGTCACCCGTTTTGAGCCAGGGCTCGGGCAAATAGAACTGGCGCTGGGGGCCGATGTCGTAGTAGCGACCGAGGTTGTGGCCATTGAGGTAGACGAAGCCGTTGCCCGACGCGTGGATGACGGCACTCCAGGGGGCCCAGACGTGCGGCTGGGGCGCGGGAAGAACGAACTCAGCGCGGACCCATTTCTGGAGCGTTTTGGCCGGCGCGGGCGCCACGGCGAGCCGGCCCTTGGTGGGCAACGGCGTGGCGGTATCGAGCGAAACGGGTGTCCATCCGGACGCATCGGCAGGTTCCCACCAGTGCCCGACAACGCCCGCGAGTTGATCCCCGAGCTGGCACGGGAGCGGCAGGACGTCATCGCTGGTGTAGAGCGTGACGGGCCTGGAGATGCCGCCGTCTGCGTCGGAATTGGTCACCACGACGGCGATGACATTGCGACCCGGGTGCGCGGCGGTGGAGATGTTGGCGTCGAAGGGCTTTCGCCAATCGGTCGTTTTTCCGACGCTGTGGCCGTTGACGAAAATTTCACCCTGGTCGTCGACGCCGGCGAGTTCGAGATGGACGGCGCCGCGGCGCAGGTCGGCGTCGGTGATCTCAACGGTCGTGCGGTAGACGGCCGTCGCGTGTTTGCCATTGAGCAAGGTCATCGCCGGATAGGACAACGCGGGCGCGCCCGGCTGCTTGGAGGCGGCGAGTTCGGCGAAGGTCCTGGCGTTCAGGACGACGCGATCCCAGGCGGCGTCGTCGAAGTCGACGGCGGTGGCCGATGCGATCTGGTCGGGCGTGACGATGGCGGCACGCCAATCCGTCACCGCGATGCCGGCAGCACCGGGCGTGACGAGCGAGAAACTGGTGACGCCCGGCTCGACATTGAGCGCGTCGCCGAAATTCGCGACGCCGTGGTTTTCGTAGACGAGATCGAACGTGTTTTTGCCGGGGTGGAGCACGTGCTGGAGCGGAAAATCAACGGTTTTCGCGGACTTTTTACCCGGGATGATGGCGCCATTGACCCGCAGCGCCATGGGCGACGCGGGCGCGCTGTTGGCGACGCGGAGCATCGTGTAGGCTTGGATTTGCTGAGGCGTGAGGGAGGGCTCGGCATGGTAGACGACATCGCCCACGGTGAAGACGCCGCTCTGGATCAGCGACGCGCCCGGCGCGATCGGCTGCCAATGGGTGGGCCCGGTTTCGTCGCGCACCGCGGCGGTGGCCACGCGCACCGGCGCCGGGGCTGCAGGTCGCGCGGGGAGCGCGGCGGGTTCGCAGAGCCATTCGCCCTGAGCGTCCTGCGTTGCGTCAGCTGGAAGAACCAGGACCGTGATGATCTGCGGCGGAAACGTGTGATCGATCGAAATCGTCCGGTCCTGGACCCGCAGCGCACACTTGACCGTCTGCGGCTGCGATTTCGGGTTGCGACAAAACAAGTAGGTACGACCGGCGGAATCCTGGCGTGCGGTGATTTCCAGAGGGGTCGCCGGGCCAACGACGGTCGCCTGCGTGGGAAGGGAGCGTGCGAGCGCGGCGCCGTACTTGGAGAGGAAATCTCCGATCGCTTTGACGGCAGCGTATTTTTCGGTGGCGCCGCCGGTTTCGCGGATGGGGGCGTTGTAGTCGTAGGTCTGGCACATCGATCCGGCCCCCCAATTGCCGAAATTCGATCCGCCGACCAGCATGTAATAATTGAGCAGCGTCGCGCCATTGGCGATGGCGGTGAGCGTGAGGGCGTTGCACTGGGCGGCATCGACGCCGGGCTGATCTTCCGCCAGTTTTCCACCGGCTTCGGCAAACCAGCCGCCTTGCAGTTCGGAGACCATCACCGGCGCGTTCGGCTGCTTTTTCTGCAAGGCGAGCGTTGCCTTGGCGGCGCCGCTCAGGTTCCAGCGAAAGTAGTAATTGTTGGCGTCGAAAACCTGGGACAATTCCGGGTCGGTGCTCGCCCGCCCCTGCTTGGTGACGCAGGTGAAAATCGGCACATCGATGCCGGACTTGAGGGCGTCTTCGTAGAGCACGTGGAGCTGATGCACCCGCTGGTTTTCGGGCACGCCGTGGAACAGGTCGTATTCATTTTCGATCTGCACCAGGATGACGCCGCGAGCGCCTTTGGGCTTGTGGGTGATTTGCTCCTCCGCGATCACGGGCCAGACCGCGTTCATCCAATGGCGTGTCCAGGCGAGGTAAGCCGGGTCATCCGAGCGGAGCCACGGCTGAGCGGCATTCGCGGGCTGCTTCGACCAGAGCCATTCCGGAAATCCGCCTCCCACCCATTCGGCGCAAATGTAGGGCCCCGGCCGAATGATCGTGTAAAGGCCGAACTCATCCTGGGCCATGTGCATCCAGTCACGCAGGTCGGTCAGATCAATGTTGGAGCGGTCATCCACACTGTTCGGCATGGCCTGTTCGGAATAATTCCAGGGAACGTAGGTCTCGACCGCGTTGAACCCCGCGGCCTTAATCTTCGCGAAGCGATCGCGCCACAGTTCCTTCGGCACGCGGAAATAGTGAAACGCGCCGCTGAAAATAAAGCGGTCTTGCCCGTCGATCGTCAGGCAATGGCCGTCGTAGCGGATGCGATCGGGATGAGGAAAGTGCTTGGCCGGCAGGTCGGCGGCCGCGCGGAGGGGAGCACGGGAGATGACCATCGTCGCCACGATGGCCGCACAAGCTGCTGGAATCGATCGCATGCCTACCTCCGAAAAACAAATCGCTCAACGGCTCCCGAGTCGACCGCCGATCGACGACCGCTGATCGACGATTGGCGGCGCCCGTACTATCCAAGACTCCGGCGCACTTTCCAAGGCTCGCACCCACCGCCGAGAAACGAGCCCCGCCGCCGCAGCGGGATCGAGCGGCCGCGTGCGTTCGACGGTGGCACGCGTCTTTCTTCGAACCAGCGCAGATTCCGATTGACACCATATTGGTAAACGTTTACTTTTCACCGGCGGATTTTGCTCAGCGGAGCGGTTCGGCTCGTGCAACACGTGCCGTCGGCGAG
>JBQCCH010000186.1:0-3364 GCA_051962375.1 Tepidisphaeraceae bacterium | reverse complement strand
CTCCGATTTCCGGGCCTGCCGCGGTGTCGGCGGGACCGGTTGGGCCGGTCAACCGGCCGGGCAAGCGGCGGTTGTTCGGGGTTGACGTCTCCGTGACGCATTATGCAGAGGTCGTCGACTACCTGTTGCAGGTGTCGCGATCGGGCGGCCGCGCGATCGTCGATTTAGCACCGGCTAATATTATTGTGGAGGCGGCGTCCGATCCCGAATTTCGTCGTCGATTGAACGAATTCGACTTGGTCTGCCCGGACGGCCAACCGGTTCGCTGGTGTTTGAACCATTTTCACAAGTCCGGTCTCACCGATCGGGTCTACGGCCCATCCTGCACGCTCAAACTTTGCGAGGCGGCCGAGCAACAGGGCGTATCGATTTACCTGTATGGCGCGAGCCCCGAGACATTGGCATTGTTCCAGCAGCAATTGCTGCAGCGATTTCCCAAGCTGCGGATCGCCGGTGCGGAGTCGCCCCCCTATCGACCTCTAACGCCGGATGAAGACCGCGAAACGGTCGAACGCATTAATCGCTCCGGAGCCGGTCTGATTTTCATTGGAACCGGATCGATCAAGCAGGAAAACTTCGCCTGGTCGCATCGGGATTCCATCAATGGCGTGCAGCTGTGCGTGGGCGCCGCCTTCGACTTCATCGCCGGCACGAAGCCGACCGCACCCGGATGGATGCAGCGCCACGGGTTGGAATGGCTCTTTCGTCTCGTGAAAGAGCCCAAGCGGCTCTTCAAGCGATACGCCATCACCAATAGCCTTTTCCTGATGTACGTGTTCCGCGAAAAACTGCGCGGCCCGAACCCGGCCTAAGAATCGAATTTCATCGTGCGGACCTGAAGACGCTGACGGACAAATCCTCGGGCCGTCCGATCGCTGATCGTTTTTCCAGAAACGCCCGGCCCGTTTTAGGGTATGACGGGTGCGTTGGCGCCGCGTCCCACATCCATTCCCACGCTCCTGACGGCCGGCCTGCTGCTCGGTTGGGCCGGCCGGGCAGCCGCGGATGTCGATGCCGCGGCACCGCTCAGTGTCGACTTCAGCTGGTACCGCCAGGCCGCGAATACGGCCTACGTTTACCTTCGCAATCCAGGCAACACCCCTATCACGTTTGAAGGACTGAGCGTCGACGGCCATTCCGAATCCGCCGAGCCCTGGCCGCTGGCGGGCGATCGCAAAACGCACTGGTTCGATTGCATCCCCGCGACGATCCCACCGCAGGGGATCGCGCAGGTGCGAGTGAATCTTCGCGATCCCAAACCCGGGGCGTCCATCAGTTTGCAGATCAAGACCGACCACGGCACGCTGACCCAGCGCATCGATCCCGATCGCCCTGCCTTGCAGTTTTCCGACGTCGGCGTGTCAGGGGATGGCTCGGAAATCACCCTCTTTCTTTCCGATCCCGATGTGAACGTGGTGCAAGTGGCGATGGACGGGATCGATGTGACCGATCATTGCGACCTTCGCGGCGGCCGAAGCTTCGCAGGGACCGCGGTTGTGGTGCTGCGGCCAGCCCAAGCGGTGAAGCGCGGGAGCTATCATGTTCTCGCCGTTCGATCCGCCGACCAACGCCGGGCGGTTTATGCGGTTCATATGCGGTCCAACGATTTCGTTCTCGGAACCTACGGAGACCCGAAGTTCCTGGATCGCTATCGCGCGGATGGCCTGAATACCTACGTCGCCTTTCGCATGGTTTCGCCGGAGACGCTCCGTCGCGCCCAAACGCTCGGCCTGGGCGTCGCGCCGGTTCCGTTTGTGGCGAGCGACATCGGACCGGCGTCCGTCAATGACAAAAAGACAGTGCTCAACCTCAATGCCCTGAAGCCCTCCGATTCCATCCGGTTCTACGGCGGCATGGACGAGCCCGATGGATCGGACCACGCCAATCACCAACTGGGTATGAATGCGCGAGCGCTCGTGCGAGAGCGTCAGTTGTCGGAGGCGGCCGTTCCTTCGTCGGAGACGTTTCTGCAGATCGATAATTCGTACCGGCCGCTCAACTATCAGGTCTATGCCGAGACGATGGACTATAGCGCGACGCACCGCTACAACCTTGGCGGCCCGTTCCTCGTTGAGGATCGAGAGGCGGCCGACGCCTTGCGAGCCTGTTCGCAGCCGCAACCGTATCTCTGGGTCGACCAACTTTATCCGTTGCGGCAAGGCGATCCCGGGAAACCGCGGTATGATGGTCGCGATCCAGCTCCCGAAGAAATGCATTTGCAGATGCTGGAAGCGGTCGCGAACGGCGCGAAAGGCATCATTCACTACATTCATTCGGGTAGCGCTGGCGGCCGAGGTGGCTCGGGGACGAATGCGGCGCTTTGGGACGCGATGAAGCCGATGCACGAACAACTCGCCGTCGTGGGACCGATCGTGGCGTGCAGCACGCCGACCTCATGGGCGGCTGCCGCCCGCGACGACTTCCGGGCCGTCGCGCTCCTGGGCGGGTTGCAGGACCTCGTTTTCGTGGTCACGAATCAAGCCGTCTCCAGCGCGGCAGCGGGCTTTTCATTCAAATCGCGTGACTCGGTCGACATTTCGGTGAAGGTTCCGCCATGGTTCTCCGTCGCACGGGCCGACGAAATCGGCCTGGGCGGGACCGTCCGCGCGCTCTCGTATCGCAGCGACGGAAACCAGATTTCGATTCGCCTGCCCAATCCGGGCGTGGGGAGCATTGTTTGGGTGCATGCCGCGGGGGGCCGATGAAACGAGCGGGCTCACCCATCCGCGCGCAGATTGGCTTCACGCTCGTTGAGTTGCTGGCGGTCATGGGCATCGTCGCCCTGCTGATCGGGATGCTGTTGCCCGCGCTGGCTTCCGCTCGGCGTGCGGCCGCGAATGTAAAATGCGAATCGAACCTTCGGCAACTGGCAGCCGCCCAGACGCTGTATGCGAACGCGAATCGGGGCGTGTTGCTGGCGTCTTATTCCGATGCGGCCGTGGGACACGTCGCCAACGACGGGGCCTGGTTCGTCCTGCTCAATCCCTATCTCACACGGGCCCGAGCGGCCGACGGCAGCGCGCGGTTTACCACCGCCAGCCTGCGGTGCCCGCTGGGCTCGGCCAATGCTCAATATGGCAAGGATCTGACCTATTTTTGGCCCGCGATCGACTACGGCTTGGTCGATTACAGCCTGAACCAATCGATCGGCGGCATCAATACGGTGGTCGGCTGGAAAAAGATGAGTTCGCTCTCGCCCGCGGCCGCATGGGGGATTTTCCTAGATTACTACTATCCCATCCCACCCGGGACGGGTGTTGATTCCGGCGCGATCTATGCGTCGAAATTTCGAAATGCCGTGATGAATGCGGGACGCTATCCGATGATGTATCGACACCGCCAAAGTCGGGCGAGCGGGATCTTC
>JBQCCH010000185.1:0-9262 GCA_051962375.1 Tepidisphaeraceae bacterium | reverse complement strand
GGGATGAATTAATGTCATCGAGCGACGCCCAGAAGAGTGTACAGCACGAGTCGACGGCAGACGCGTCCACGAGCCCGAGCGCTCCGGGCGATGAACGAACGACCCTCGCCGACACGCCCCACGCCCATGCCCCTTGGCCGGCTGATCGCGTGGTGGTTCCGCAGGTGTCGGGCGTGCACGTGATTCAGGATGATACCGATGAAGGGGGCCCGCTGGTGGTGGAGAGTGACGACCCGGCACTGAATCCGCCCCGCGTTCATTCGGAGCCGTTCCCGACCGATCGCACGCCGGAGATTGATCCGCCGGTTTCATCGAAATAGCGAGACCCGGGGGCTTCCCACGCGAACGGTCGCACGACCCGTCGCATGACCCGTCGCATGACCCTTTGCGCTAAGTGTCTTGAGCGTAATCGGCGTCGCGGTCGTTGCACGTCGCTCAGGCGATCGCGTGGGCGGGCTTGGGCGTGTCGTCGCGGATGGTTTGCTGCTTCGGTTGCACGCCGTCATAGCTGAACAGTTGCATCTCTTCATCGATCCGCGCCTGCAGATGGCACGGCCGCTGCCAGACGGCGTGGATGTTTTTCAACGTTTCGATCGCGAACTTGATGTCGATATCCAGGCCGTTGTGCTGGTGCGACAGATAGAGTTCGCCGCGGTTGGCGTAATTGCCGTCGACGACATAAATGAACGGTCGGCCCATGTTGGTGAGGCGGTACATCAGGCTTTTGCGAATGCGGTCCGGATCGCGGCTGATGATCCGCAATTGCCCGGTGTGCGGGTCCTTGCCGTATTGGTAATAGCGGTGTTTCTCGATGAATTCGTCGGTCATGAATTCATCGATGAACATGACATCGTTGTAGAGCTTGCGCACTTCAAAGATTTTTTCCCGACCGAGGCCGAGCCCTTTGTCCCAGTTTTTGCGCTCGCCGAGCCGGTCGGAAGCTTCGTATTCCGGGCCGAATTTTCCCTTGTTCCAGCGGTCTTCGATGTCGCGGAAGAGCTCGACGCCGATCTTGTACGGGTTGAAGCCGCCCGGGGGCATGTGGACGGTGCCGGAGTGATGGTCGGCGTAGTCGATGACTTCGCTGCTTTCCAGGAAGTGGGTGGTCATCAGCTTGCTGTGCCAATAGGTGGCCCAGCCTTCGTTCATGACTTTGGTCATGCCCTGGGGCGCAAAGTAGTAGGCTTCTTCCCGGATGATCGAAAGGCAATCCGCCTGCCAATCGTCGAGGCGCGCGTGTTCGAGCAGATAGTGCAGCACGTCGCGCGTGGGTTTGAGGGGAGAGGCATGCTTGACGCGGGCGGCCTTGGATTGTCGATCTTTTTCGGCTTTTTCGATGACGCCGGGCGGGTTGATCCAGCGATCCATGTAATCCTTGGCGGCAAACCGCGCGGGCCCGGCGGGCTCGGCAGGCGGCGCATCGACCGCGGAGGGCTGGCGCTTCATGAACAAGCTGTAGGGATCGATCAGGTCTTCGAGCGTGATGCAGACATCGAGCCAGCGCTCGACGGCATCATACCCCTGCTTCTCAATGTGACGCCGCACCCGCGTGGCGTGGTTGGCCATCTCGTCCATCATCTTGCGATTGGTCTTGCTGAACCACAGATTGTTCTTGAAGAAATCGCAGTGGGCATAAACGTGGGCGATCACCAGCTTCTGATCGACCAGCGGGTTGGATTCCTGCAGGTAGGCGTAGCACGGGTCATTGTTGATGACCATCTCGTAAATTCGACCGAGGCCGTAATAGTGCTGCTTGCGCATGCGCTCATATTCCATCCCCCACCGCCAATGCGGATAGCGCTGCGGGAAGCCGCCGAACGAGGCGATCTGGTTCATCGTCTCGTAGTCGCACATTTCAAAAACGGTCGGATAAAAATCGAGCCCGTACGAGCGCGCCTGCTCGCGAATCTGCTTCTTGGCGGCGAGAAGTTCGGGGGGAAAGGGGATGAGCGTGTTGGATGGCATCTGTTCTCGTTTATCGCAACTTTCAATTGTCGATCGCGAATGGCAATCTTCTTGTTTCCTTTACAAAAGTTCCTCGGGCGGTCGATCTATCTGCTTTTTTCGAACTGCTCGCGCGATGTCGCACCGGGCATCGATGCCGAGGTCTCGAACGAAATCCGCTTCGTCGTGGACGTAAAGTTCGTTCATTCCGGTAATCTCGAGCAGAAGTTCGCGCAGCCGCCGCGCGGTCCTTGCATGATCTAATGGTCGGCCCATTTTCGCGGATGCCTTTTGAACGTAATCCGTCAGAAGCGCGAGATTTGTCAGTAGTTCCGCATCGGCATCTGGAATATTAATTCCAAACTCCTGCTCGACGTCCATCATCAACTCGACGAGTTCCAAACCCATGGCGTAGACTTAATGCCCTTTCGCGAAAAATGTCTTGATCGAATCATAAATGTCGTCCTTGCTGTTCACCCGGCTAGTGAGCAGTTTCGGCTGGTTCCGCAGGTGTTCGTGCAGGGTGTTGATGAAGTTGCCCGAGCCGTACGCGCTGGCGACCTGGCAATAGCCGAAGAGGTTGCTGATCGGCAGGAGTTGTTCGCGGATGATCTTGACGCAGTCGCGGTTGTCGGCTTCGGAGCTGTTGTCGCCGTCGCTGAAGTGAAAGAGGTAAATATTCCACTCGGCGGGGTTGTAGTGCTGATCGATGACGGCTTTTGCCAGCTTGTAGGCGCTGCTGATCTTCGTGCCGCCGTCTTCGCGGAGGTGGTAGAAGGTTTGCTTGTCGACTTCCTTGGCGTTGACGTCATGGACGATGTAGCGGGTCTCGATCCCTTCGTAATTCTTGCGCAGCCAGGTATCGATCCAGAAACTTTCGAGGCGCACCAGCTCTTTTTGCTCTTCGCCCATGGAGCCGCTGACATCCATCATGAACAGGATCAGGGCATTGCTCTGGGGGGCCTTGATCTCTTTCCAGCTGCGGTAGCGGATGTCGCGCTTCTGCGGAATGATGATGGGGTTATCCGGATCGTAATCGCCGAGGGCGATCTGGCGCTTGATGGCTTCCTTGAACGTGCGCTTGAAGTGGCGAAGCGATTCGGGGCCGACTTTTCGGAGGGAGCTGTAGCGCTCTTTGATGGTGGTGATGCGCTGGGCGCCTTTGGGCTCGATGCGCGGCAGCTTGAGTTCTTCGCCGAGGAGTTCGGCGAGTTCATCTAGGGAAAGATCGACCTCCATGATGTGCTGGCCGGGCTGCTCGCCCCCTTTGCCCTTGCCCTTGCCTTGGCCGGGGACGGCCTGGCCTTCACTGCCGTCGCCCGAGCCGACGCCACCGGAGTTATCGCCGTAGCGGAAGTTGGGCAGTTCGATGGAACGGACGGGGATCGAGATCAGGTGCTTGCCCTCTTTGCCGATGAGTTCACCCCGGCTGAGGAACTTACGCAGGTCGTCGCGGATGCGGCCTTTGACGATCTGGCGGAAGCGTTGATGGTCCTGCTCGATCTTCATGGTGTTCCACGGTCTATGCCGGGCGGCGCCAGATGTTCCACAGGCCGATGCACAGCGCCAGGAAGCTGCCGGCCAGGCCGATGTACGTGCCGAACTTCGCCTGGTTGGCGGCGTCGATGCGGTTGACGGTGTTGTCCATCAGGTAATTGGCGATGCCCCAGGTCGGATCGGTGAGCCAGAAAAACAGTCCGCCGGCCAGACCCAGAATCACCAAGACAAATGCGCTTCGAATTCGGCTCATTGCATTCAATGCTGACGGCTTAGTATCGAATGCGGAACGACGACGGGATAGCGTCGAGTTCAGCACGCGGCACTCAAAAGTCAGCACTCTCCTAATCATCCTGCTTGCTGTCGCCCCGCGCGAAGATGCTGGCGACATAATTCAACACGTCGGTCGCGCTGGCTTCATTATACCCGAAGTATTTGATGAGCCGTTGCTTCACGACATCGATCTTCTGTTGGGTTTCGTCATCGACGACGCTGCTGACGAGGTTTTTGAGCTTGATGGTGTCGCGCTGGTCTTCAAAGAGCTTCAGTTCCAACGCCTTGAGCAGCCGGGCATTGGTGTTGTATTCAAAGCGTTTGCCGTCCAGGGCGAGGGCGCCGATGTAGTTCATGATTTCCTGGCGGAAGTCGTCCTTGCGGCTTTCGGGGATGTCGATCTTTTCTTCGATCGAGCGCATCAGCCGATCGTCCGGCTCTTCGTCGCGGCCGGTGTAGCGGTTGCGGACGCGCTCGTGCTGGGTGTAGGCCCGCACGTTTTCGATGTAATTCGCCGCCAGCCGCTTGATCGCGTCTTCGTCGGCGCTGATCGCCCGCTGGACTTCGCCCTTGATGATGTCCTCGTATTCTTCGCGCACCACCGCCAGGAGCTCGCGATATTCTTTTTTCAGTTCCTCGTCGGTGATCAGCGAATGATGGCTCAGGCCGCTCTCCAGTTCGTTCATCACCATGAAGGGATTGATTGTCTTTTCGATCTGCGCCTGATGGCTCACGAGCGCGTTGCTGATTTTGTCCTGGATGTAGCGCGGGCTGATGCCTTCCATGCCTTCGCGATTGGCTTCGTCTTTCAATTCCTTGATCGAGTCTTCGGTGAAGCCGGGGATGGATTTGTTGTTGTAGAGCTTGAGCTTCTGCAGCTTGGTGATGCCCGCTTTTTTCGGTTCGGCCAACCGCGTGAGCACCGCCCACATCGCCGCCACTTCGACGGTGTGCGGCGCGATGTGAATGCCCTTGATCTTCTCTTTGCCGAAATCCTTGTTGTAGATGCGGATTTCATCGTCCAGCCGGGTGTTGTAGGGCATGTCGATCTTGATGGTTCGGTCGCGAAACGCCTCCATCATTTCATTACCCTGCAGCCGCTTGTATTCCGGCTCATTGGTGTGGCCGAGGATCACTTCGTCGATGAAGGTCTGCGCGAATTTCTTCGGCTTGATGACATGCTCCTGGCTGGCGCCAAGCAGGTCGTACAGGAAGGCGACATCCAGCTTCAGCACTTCGATGAACTCGACAATGCCCCGGTTGGCGATGTTGAGTTCGCCGTCGAAGTTGAACGCGCGGGGGTCGCTGTCGGAACCGAATTCGGCGATTTTTCGATAGTTGATGTCGCCGGTGAGTTCGGTGCTGTCCTGGTTTTTTTCGTCTTTGGGTTGAAACGTGCCGATGCCCTTGCGGTCTTTTTCCGAGAGGATCAGCCGGCGGACTTTGACGTGGTCCATCGCCTTGCGCCAGTCGCCGTCGTACATCTCCATCAGGTCGGCGAGCACCTTGCGGCAGAAGGGGCAGACTTCGTTGTAGAGATTGATCCGGCGGCCGTCGGGCAGGCTGCTGTTGATCTCGGCGAGCACCTCGTCGCGGGCGGTCCGCGGGATCAAGAGCAACGGGTCTTCGTGCATCGGGCAATCGACGTAATGCTCCCCCTCCTCAGCGCCATGCTTGTACGGCAGCCGCCACGCGTAGGTGAAAAGCTTCCCCTGCTCGGTGCGGCTGTACCATTCGAGCCCTTTTTTGATCAACCGGGCGATGGTCGATTTGCTCGAACCGACCGGCCCGTGCAGCAGCAGAATGCGCTTTTCCGTGCCGTACCCCTGGCTGGCCGACTGGAAGAAATCGACGAGCGTGACGAGCTGCTTTTCCAGTCCATAAATCGCGTCGGCCCCTTCGCCGATGGGGTCGGAGAAGAACTTGTAGCGTTTGAGTTCCTGCTTGAAGATCGTGATGTTCTCCACGCCGAACGACAGGATCATGTCGTACACCCGCTGAAACGCGTTGCGTGCGATCGCGGGGTTCTGCTGCACCATGTCCAGATAATCCCAGAGCGTCCCTTCCCAGTGCTGTTCGCGGTAATTCGAGACGTCGAGCTTCTTGTTGATGATGGAAACCAGGGAGTTCGTTCGAGCGGCCATAAACGTTCCTCAATGACAGCCGACGTGCGCCACCCGTCCGAGGCGGTATTGCCCGGAACGCATGCTTGGAACGCAGAAATCGGCTGTGGTTTTCAAAGAGCAGGAGGGATGACCAGCGGCCCGGCGCGAGGCCGAGCATGTCAACAACCGTTACTAAGGACGGCACTCAACATGACGAAATTACCGTACCGAAGTAAACAGGCGAATTCAATAAAAATCGATCGGGCTCCAGGCGTTCTGAAAGGCCGTGCCGGGGAGAGTAGCGGCCGTTGATCGGCCGGGGGTTTCCGCGCAGACTGGTATCGATGAGCAGTGTCCCCATCACGCAACCGCCGCCGATTTACGTGCGCCTCGACGGGCCGATGCGGTTGCCCGTGCTGGGGCGGTTGCTGGCGGCGCTGGTGGCCGGCGGCGCGTTGGCGGTGCTGGTGACGGCGGCGTGGCTCGATCCGTCGCCGCGCGGGTTCGGCACGCACACGCAGCTCGGCCTGCAGCCGTGCGCGTTCCTGCAGCGCACCGGCATCCCCTGCGCCAGCTGCGGCATGACGACCAGCTTCGCCAACCTCGTGCACGGACACGTGGTCGCCAGCTTCGTCGCGCAGCCGTTCGGAATGATCCTGTGCATTCTGACGGCCGTCACGTTCTGGTCGGCGTTTTATGTGGCCGTCACCGGGAAGCCGGCGTATCGGTTGCTGAGCATGATCCCGACGCGGGTGCACCTGCGCGTCTGGATTCCGCTCGCGCTGGCCGCCTGGGTCTGGAAGATCGCGCTCACCGTGATGTGACGGCGGCGCGTGCCGATCGGTTTTATTTCAGGCGTTTCAGATTCACTTCGCGAGCGCCTTGCATGAGGCGCATTTGATCGCCGTCATGGAGCGTGCCGACCCAAACCACCGGGGGCGGCGGACTGGTGAGCGAAAGCGTTGCGGTATTCACGGCCGGCGAGGTCCAGGAGCCTGAAAAATCGGCCCCCTTCCCGCCGGGGGGCGTTTCCGTGCCGAACGCGCCGCCGTCCTTGTCCAAGGTGAGGACGACGCGATTGGCGGCTGCCGGGTCGGTCGGCAGCCATGTCCCGACGAACGGCGATTCCGCCGCACACCCGCTCAACAGCGCGACCCCGATCAAACCGATCCAGCGACGCATAGGCCCTGTCCTTTCCTGCATCCCGGCGCGGCCGCCTGCCGATGGTCGTCCACCCGGATCGTCCCCGGCGGCGGCTCGAATCATGGTAGGACCGCTGGCGTGCGTGCGGCGCGGGCATTATCGCAGCGGGCTTATCGCAGGGGCAGCACCCGCGGGCAGCCGGCGTCGGGGGTCGCCTCGGTTTCGACGACGGCATCGGCGAACCAGCGGCGCTGGAGCCAGAACGCGACATGCACCAGGCCGATCAGTGCCGGGACTTCCACCAGCGGGCCGATCACCGCTGCGAACGCCGCCCCGTGATCGATGCCGAACACCCCCACCGCCACCGCGATCGCCAGCTCGAAATTATTTCCCGCCGCCGTGAAGGCGATCGTCGTCGTCTGCCGATAGTCCGCACCGGCAAGCCGGCCGGTCCAAAAGCTCACCAGGAACATCAGCCCGAAATAAATCAGCAGCGGCACGGCGATCAGGCCCACATTCCACGGCTGGGCGACGATCTTCTGCCCCTGGAACAGGAACATCGCCACGATGGTGAAGAGCAGCGCGATCACGGTCAGCGGGCTGATGCGGGGCAGGAACGCCCGTTCATACCAGTCGCGTCCTTTGAGCCGGATCGAGAGCACGCGGGTCAGCAGCCCCGCGACAAACGGGATGCCCAGGTAGATGGCCACGCTCCGCGCGATCTGCCCGATCCCCACCTGCACGGCCACGCCCGCCAGGCCGATCCACGGCGGAATGATCGTGAGAAACAGCCATGCGTAGAGCGAATAAAAAAGCACTTGGAACACGCTGTTGATCGCCACCAGGCCGGCGGCGTATTCGGCGTCGCCGGCGGCGAGTTCGTTCCAGACCAGCACCATCGCGATGCACCGCGCCAGCCCGATCAGGATCAGGCCCGTCATGAATTGCGGATGGTGTCGCAAAAACAGGACGGCCAGCCCGAACATGAGGATCGGCCCGACGACCCAGTTCTGAACCAGCGACAGGCCGAGCACCCGCTTGTTGCGGAATACGTCCCGCATGCGCTCGTACTTCACCTTCGCCAGCGGGGGATACATCATGACGATCAGGCCGACGGCGATCGGGAGATTGGTCGTGCCCCAGGACAGCCGCTCGACCGCGTCCCGCAAGCCCGGCACGCGCCAGCCGAGCCCGATCCCCAGCGCCATCGCCGCGAAGATCCAGAGCGTGAGATATCGATCAAGAAAAGAAAGGCGTCGCGCGAGGGGTTCAGACATGGTCGCTCCGCTTCAGGTCGGCCAACAGGTCGTGGGTGATGTAGTGACGGATCTCGTCGCGCACGCGGCGATACTGGGCGAGGGCTTCGTCCGGGGTTCGGGCGTGGCGGGCGAGGTGAGGCGGATCGTCGAACGGGCGATGCACGCGCCGGGCGGGGCCCGGGAGCACGGGGCAGGCGGCGTCGGCGTGGCCGCAGACGGAAATGATCCAGTCAATCGACAGTCCCGCCAGTTCATCCACGTGCTTGCTGTGTTGCCGATCGATCGGCACGCCCGCCTCGGCCATCACCAGAACGGCCAGCGGGTTCATCCCGTGCGGTGAGACGCCGGCCGAATGCGCGGCGAGGACCTCCCCCCACAGCGCGCGGGCGAACCCCTCAGCCATCTGGCTGCGACAGCTGTTGCCGGTGCAGAGGAAAAGAACGACAGGCTTTGACGCGGGCATTGGGGCCATTTGGGCTTTGTCTTCTTTCTTGATTCACAAAGGCTTCTTCATTCGCCTAGGCGAATACACGCGGGTAAAAAAATCATCGGCAACCCGTGGCGCAGCAATGGGTGAGCCGGCATCGGTCGGCTTGCAGGTCGGGGATTTCGTCGAGGCAACTATTCAGCGATTCGAGCAGCGTCGCGTGGAATTTCCCTTGGGCTGGGAGCAAGCGGTAGTGCATCCATTGCAGATCTCTCCGGGCGGCGACGAGCCCCGCCCGGCGGAGATACGCGAGATGTCGCGAGACCTTGGCTTGGGGCAAATCGAGCACGCGCATGAGATCTCACACGCAAATTTCCTCACGGGCCGCCAGCAAGCTGAGGATGCGCAAGCGAGTGCGATCGGACAGGGCCCGGTAGGCTAGATCGATTTTGTCGAACGCGAGCGACGGCATATCTGCTCAGGCGAATATACCGGTGCGGCGGCGGCTGAGTCAACCGGAGGGATGAGGCGGCGCTGGGATCGCGTCCGGCGGCCGATTGTGCGGTTTTCCGTGTCAACGCCCATTAGAAATGTCCGGTTCTTAGCTCATTAGA
>JBQCCH010000184.1:0-7159 GCA_051962375.1 Tepidisphaeraceae bacterium | reverse complement strand
ATGCACCTGTCCACGAGCGACGATCCCACCAAATACTCGGCCGGCGACCCGTCCCGCTCGGCCAATCTGGTTATGATCGACGGCAAGATCGTGACCCGCGCCCGCGACGGCGCCGGCATGGGGATCGATGCCGATGGCACGGTCCATTTCGCCGACAGCGCAGAAGCCTTGGCCCAAACCGGCGTGAAGCAGGTGATTTCCGGAGATGCCTTGATCGTCGATAAGGGCGAGCCCAGCGCCAAATGGGATGATCCGCAGGCCCCGCGATCGGCGGTCGGCGTGACCCAGGACGGCAAGACGCTGATCCTCATGGCAATCGATGGTCGGCGCCCTAACTGGGGCATGGGCGTCACGCTCAAACAGCTCAGCCAGGAAATGATCCGCCAAGGGGCGTATTACGCGATCAATCTCGACGGCGGCGGCAGCACGTCTCTGGTGAAAAAAAACGGCGACGGCTATTACCAGGTGCTCAATCGGCCGAGCGACGGCGCGACCCTCTCCCTCCCGCTGAGTGTTGAGCGGCCCGTGCCTTACGTGTTGGGCGTCCGGCTCAGCGCTTCGCACGACTAGGGCCGCAGCGTGCAAGCTTTTGTCAGCCGCCGGGGGGTTCGACGCTATTCATTCCTTGCCGACTCTTGCGCAAATTCCGGAAAATGATGAAACCCGGCGCGGCTCGGCGGCTACTGGTTGGGTGAAAGCGCCGCGGGATTCCGACGTCGTTGCCGGACCGCAGCACCGTGGATCGTACTGGAGCCACCGATGACGAAATCTCACCTTGGAATTCGCCGCACCCAGGCGTCGGAGCGCTCGAGCGACCGCTCCATCGGCATGGAGCCGCTGGAAACGCGGCAATTTTTTGCCGCCCATGTCGCCGCCCTGACCGCGCCGACGGCGCAAGTCGACGTGCAGGCCTTCGCGGTGCTCGACTATGCGCTGCAGGTCCAGCCGACCCGCATGCTGGGCAATTATTTCGGCATGGGTCGGCTCGCGGCGATCGAAAGCTTCCTGAGCCAGCTTCCCCAATTCGGCGGCCCCGCGCAGGCGACGACGCCCGTCGCTTCACCCGCAATGTCTCGCGCCGAAGCCTCTGAAGATTCCGCGAGCAGCCCCACGCAGACCGCCGCGGTTCAAGCCGCCAGCTTCAGCAGCACCGCGCCTGAAAGCGCCGACGAAGGTCGCAGCGTGGCCACCACACCGGATGCGCTAGCGACATCCGACGATGCCGGAAACGCCAAGGCAGTCATTGAGTCGGTCAAAGCGACGCCCGCGCCGACGACCGATGCCCCCGCGCCGCTGAGCACGGCCAAGGTGATGCCGATCGACCTTGTTCCCAACACGCCCATGAGCGAGCACATCGGCCCGACCGCGGCGCCCGCCGGGCTGCTGCCGAACTTGCTGGCGATGGTGAACGCGAATGTCGCCGGGGCGTCGGGCGCTGGCGTTTCCGCCGCTCCGATCCATCACGGCTCGTCGACAACAATCGACGCCGACGCGTCGGCCGCCGCCAATGCGGTCGCAAATCCCGCGCCCACCGCCGGGCAACCGATGTTGGCGACACTGGATGTGGCCCCGTTGTCGGCGCGTCCGCTTTGGCAACGCATCGCCGCGATCGCGACAACCGCCCTGGTGCTCGTCGTCGCCTGGGTGCTTCGCCGCAACAAGCAGCGGAGCGTCGCACCGGCCGGCGAGCGGTTTACCGACCTGTAATTCGACGTTCGATCGACAAACCAAAAAGCCGCGACGACTCCTTCACTGAAGTCGTCGCGGCTTTTGGCTTTTCGGCCTCCATACCGGCGGGCATCGACTGATTCGATCGGCCGATTCGATCGAGTGATTCGACGGCTTCCACCAACGAGATTTCACTAACAAGAGACGTCCGGCCCCGAGGGGTCGGACGTTTCTTGTTGGACATTTTTAGTTGGACGCTGATTCCGAACGGTCAGCCCTTACCGGGCCGACTGCTCGTAATATCCGGTGAAGTAGAGGAACCGGTTCTGGTTCAGCACCGGGATGTTGAGTTCGATCGCCTTGGCGAGGGTATCGTCGTAATCGGCGAGTTCCTTTTTGCGGCGTTCGACTTCGAACTGAATTTCCGGACGATCCAGCTCTTCCTGCGTGTAGTTCGGAATCTCCGGCACCTTGCCGATCACCAGGAAGTCGGTGTCGGGGGTGAGGGTGTTGACGACCTTGCCGCCCCAGCGGGTGACGAGGCGCTTGATCACGTCGGCATCCTGCGGGGTCGCCTGGCCATTGCGATCCAGGTCGAAATTGCCGTAGACCATGACGTTGTACTTGACGTTTCGGTCGTAGACGAGGTTCACGCAGGGATCGCCTTCGACGACGTTTTCGCCGGGCGTCTGGCGGACGATGCGGCACTCGCTGTTGCCGGGGCTGACCTTGATCACTTCGATCGAGGCCTTGCCCTTGGGCAGGTTTTCGTCGTTGGTCGGGTCGCCCGGTTTCGGGATCCCCTGAATGCGGTCATAGACTTCAAACGTCATGCCCGGCACGACCTGATCACCCGTGCCGAGGTCGATGTAAACCAGGTTGTCGCCGGCCGACCGCATGATGTGCGCGTCCGCCTGGCGAAGGATCTGGTCGACGGGCTGACGAATGTCACGCAGCTTCGATTGCAGGGCCTTGATCTGGTCTTCCGACTTCTTCGCCCGGTTCAGCGCTTCCTGGCGCTGGGCGGTGAGCTGGTTGACCGTGTCCTGGGCGAGCTTGGCCTGCTCGTCCATCTTGCTCTGCATGTCGGCGATCTGCTTGTCTTTGTCCGTGCGGCTGGCTTCGACATCGTCCAGGGCCTTTTGGGCGTTCGCCTGGGCGGTGGTCACATCCTGCTGCTTGGCGCCCAACTGCGCGGTGAAGGCCGCATTGACGCCGGCGAGCTTCTTGCTCATGTCGTCACGAGCGTCCGTCAGTTGCTTGATCTCGTTTTCGCGGCTCTGGGCGATGTTCAGGAGCCCGTTCATGGCGCTGACCAGGCTATCGGTCGGCGCTTTCAGGCTGGCGTCACTCTGGATCTGCTTCAGCACCGTATCGGCCGCGCGCATCGCGTCGGCTTCATTGGATGCGTTGGCAATCTTCTTCGCCAGGGCGTCGCGCTGCATGAGGGCGACGTTCAGCAGTTTCGGATCCCCCGGGTAGGCCGTCGGGTTCGCCTGCTTTTGTGCCGCCAGGGCGTTGACGACGTCGCCGTTCAGGTCGGCTTCGCTGACGACCTTGTCGTAGCGGCTTTGCATCGTCTGCATTTCGGAATACATCTTGTTCCGGTCCACGGTGGCGAAAATCGCCAGCACGGTCGCGACCACAAAGAGGATCGAAGTGACCACAGTCCAAGTCACGAGTGCGGCGCGTGAGCCGCTTTGCGATTGAATGGGGGGCGGCATAAACAACGACCTCCGAGGGTGTGCGGCGGCTGACCGCCGGCTCCGTGTTGCGAAACTCTGGTGCTCGCTGATCGAACCCGGGCAAGGTTGCCCGAGCTTTCACCTCGCCCGGTGAAAGCGCACGATCCGTCCAGCGGAGCAAATCTACCGCCGCGCTAGTGGAATGGTCAAGAAATCCGCGCTCCCACGCCGGCGCGGCGGACCCGGGGATCGAATCTTCGTCCCATAAATGCACCGGATTCCGCCCGATTCACACTGACGCGATCCACATGGCCCGATCCACGGCGGCCCGGTTTGGAAGGGCTACCCCAGCCGGTCGCTGGCGACGTGGTAGTGCGGGTCTTCGGCGATGTTCACCTCCACCCAGTCCCGCGCCCGCTGCAGCAGGCCGCGGCATTCCGGGCTCAGGTGCCGCAGGTGCAACCGCTTCCCCGCCTGCCGATACCGCTCGGCCAGCGCGTCGATCACCTCAAGCGCCGATCCGTCGTAAACCCGGCTGTAGTAGAAGTCGATGACCACCTCCGCCGGGTCGGTCTTCGGATCGAACAGCTCCTTGAACGACCGGACCGACGCAAAAAACAGCGGCCCGTGCAGCTGATAGACCTTTCGGCCCGCCTCATCGAGCTTGATGTCGGCAAACAGGTGCGTCGCATGCCGCCAGGCAAACACCAGCGCCGAGACGATCACGCCCAGCACTACCGCCGTCGCCAGGTCGTGCCGAAACACGGTGTACAACGTCACCAGCAGCATCACCAGGTAATCGCTGGTGGGCATTTTCCCGTACAGCCGCACCGACGACCACTCGAACGTGCCGATGACCACCATAAACATGACCCCGACCAGGGCGGCCATCGGGATCTGCTCGATCCACGGCCCCAGGACGAGCACGAACAGCAGCAGGCAAACCCCGGCCGTGATTCCGCTCAATCGCCCCCGCCCGCCGGAGTTCACGTTGATCAGGGATTGGCCGATCATCGCGCAGCCCCCCATGCCGCCGAAAAACCCGCTCGCCAGATTCGCCAATCCCTGGCCGATGCATTCCTTATTGCTGCGGCCGCGGGTTTCGGTGATCTCGTCGATCAGGGTCAATGTCATCAATGACTCGATCAACCCCACGCCGGCGCAGGTGAGTGCGTACGGGAGGATGATCCAGAGCGATTGCAGATTCAGCGGCGGCAGGGCGTGGTCGAGGAAGAACGGCCGCGGCAAGCCTGCCGAGATGCTGCCGGCGCTGGCGGGCACCTCTCGCATGGCCGCCGGGGTTCCTGCGGCGCGGACGGCGTTGGCCTTGGCGTTGGTCAGGAGCATGTCGCCGACCGTCATCACCACATGCGACTGGTTCCGCCCGGCCAAGGACGCCGGGGCCGCGTTGTTTAATCCAACGGCCAAGCCGGTCACGATCAGAATCGCCGCGAGCGACGCGGGCACGGCGCGCGTGATCTTCGGCAACAGCCAGATGATCAACATCGTCAGCCCGACCAGCGCCAGCATGATCGCCAGTGCGGGGCCGCGAAGGGACTCCAGCGCGCCCGTGTCGCTGACGGTTTTGAAGCTGCCAAACTGCGCCAGAAAGATCACGACGGCCAGGCCGTTGACGAAGCCGAGCATCACCGAATGGGGCACCATGCGGATGAATTTGCCGAGCCGCAAAGTACCGATCGTGATCTGAACCAGGCCGGCCAGCATCATGGTCGGAAACAGGTAAGTCACCCCGTGCCGGGCGACCAGCGACACGATCACCACGGCGATCGCGCCGGTGGCGCCGCTGATCATTCCCGGACGCCCGCCCAGGCAAGCGGTGATCAGCCCCATGAAAATCGCGGAATACAGGCCCACGATCGGCGAAACCCCCGCCACAAACGCAAACGCCACCGCCTCCGGCACCAGCGCCAGGGCGACCGTCAGACCGGAAAGCACATCATCCTTCGAGCGGTACGAGTGCTTCTGAAAAAAATCGAGCATGAGCAAACCTCTGGAAAATCATCGCCGATCCGATGGGGATGCAGGGCCCAACAGAGCGAAACGCGCCGGCGACGCGCGGGATCAATCAAAGTAGGGAGTCAAAAAACAGACGCACGCTTCGGCGAAGCGGCGGCGAGGGGAGGAATCAAGTCGGAATCGGCAAAACCATCGGGCCTGAGAATAGTCAGACCCCGCCGCACGTCAATGGAGAGCAGTGGCTCAGCCGCTGAGCTTTCCCGCCTTCAGGGTGATTTTCTTCAGGCCCTGCGATCGGCAGGCCAGCAGCAGTTGCTGCTCCAGCCCGGCGAGCATGGCTTGCTTGAGCATGAACAGGTGGCTGGAACCTTCGACAATGACGCCCAGCGTTCCGCGGGCAAACGTCACCAGCTCCGACCGCTCCTGCAACGCCGGCGGAACCAGTTGCAGCCACGCGTCGGCGATCTTGCCGAATTTCTTGTGCCGCTTCTCAATCCGCAGCTTGAACTCAGCCAGGATCTCCGCGCCCAAACGCTCCGTTTCCACCGGCTGCGCTTTCTTCCATCGAGAAAGGCGAACTAGATCATCTCGTCGCGAAAGCACTCATCAGCCTTTCGTAACTTTATTCGTACCGGAAAATCTTAAACGACTTCCCGCAATTCTCCTGCGGGCAGGTCCGCACCTGCATCACTTTCTTTTCCAACTGCGGAATTGGTTCAGACCATTTCGCAGGTTTTACGTACGTCTTCAATCCGTCCGTCACTTTGTCTGTGAGCTGACTGTTTAAAACAACGGCCGGTCGGATGCGATCGTAGCTCGTCACTACGCTCTCAAGCTCCGCCGACTCTTTATCTCGAGGATTTCGCAGCCAAACTTCCTTGCCGATCTCTTTTGTCACGAGCCTTATTGGCTCAACCAAGTCAGAGTCGCCCGAAACGACGATCGCCCTTTCGAAGCGATCTAAATGAGCATCGTGCAACAGACGAGCGGCAAGGTTCACGTCTGATCCCTTTTCCGTCCGGACCGACACGAAAATAGCGCAGGTGGGATCGTTTCGGCATTTCGCGAGAGGGTACGGCTTTTCGTGGGTCTGAAAATTCCCGAGTACGACTTCCACATTCGGGCAGGCAATCTTCAATGCACGCAAGTATGCGTCTTGTCGATCCGCTTTGCCAGGATCCGTTGGGGTTCCTGAGACCAGCGCCGTGCAGTAGATGATTCGATCGACGGGATCACCCCGATTAAGTCTCACTGCAAAAGCACTTAAGTCGAGCCAATGCGCTCTCGCTTTCCAAATAAGACCGTGATACAGGTTGAACCCGTCGACGTAGACACAAGTTTTTGGCGGTTGGCGACTCAAGTGCGCTGCCTTGACCTTCCGATAGCAGAGTTGTAGGTTAGAATTTACGATTAAGCCACGCCCGCGCTTCTGGCGCGGGTTAAAAGCCGCCGCCGATAAGCCGGCGGCTTTGCTTTTTGAATGGCCTCATTTCGATCGGCCAGTTTTCAAAGCAACTCCCCCGGCCAGGCACACCTCTTCACAATCGATCGCGGGCTTTTCATCATCAAAGTCTATCAATCACGCCGGCGGTTCTTCGCCGGCCGCAAGTCCCCCCACAAGGCTGCCTGTCTCTACTACTGCAGGTTCACCGGCATGATCACGTAGGTGAAATTCGGGCCGCCCTTGAGCAGGCCCGGGCGGTTGGGGGCGAGCAGTTCGAAGCTCACTTCGTCGCTGTTCACCACTTTCAACGCGTCCGTGAAGAACATCGGGTTGAAGCCGATCTCCAGGTCGGGGCCTTCGAATTTGCAGGCGAAGGTGATCGTCG
>JBQCCH010000183.1:0-10826 GCA_051962375.1 Tepidisphaeraceae bacterium | reverse complement strand
GCAGCCTGGCGCGGGTGTTCGGCCCGGCGACTGCGGGCAAGTTGTACATGAATGGGCACCTCGGCCGGCCGTTCGGGGTGGCCGGCGTGGTGATCGCGTGCGGCAGCATCTGGACGATGCTCATCCGCCTGCAGATGCGCGGCCACGCCCGCTCGGCCCCCGCAGGGCTCGCCTGAGCCGGTTTCTAGGACATGAAATCATTTTTCACGGGCGTTTTAGCCTCGCTCCACGCGCGGCGTGCATATTCTTAGGCGTAAACAGCCAAAGGAGCGAGCCATGACGTCCAACCCATCCAACCAACAATCTTTGAACCAACATTCTTCGACCGATGAAGCCGAACTGCTCTCTGTCGCCATCAAGTCCGCCGCGATTGCGGCCGGCGTCGTCGGCGTGGTCGAGCTGTATCGGCATCGCCGACTTTTGGCGGTCACTGGCGCGTTTGTGGGAGCGTTGATGTGGACCAACCGCTGCATGAAGGAACAGAGCGGCCTGAGCAGCCGTCGTCGATACAAGAAGATCCAGGGCGCCCCCTCGTTCCGGGGCGACCACATCTCCACCGCCACCCAGCAGCCGGCCGACGAGCTGGAAGAAGCGCAGATGGAATCCTTCCCCGCCAGCGACGCCCCGGCTTCGCATCGCCGCGCTTGACGGCGTTTGGGAATGGTGAATGAGCCAATTTGAGGCAGGCACGCTGATCTTCGCGATCGGCGTGCCTTTTTTCATGGGCATTGAAAATATGCACACCCTGCGACACGCGCTCAGTCGTCGCCCTATCATGTGGCTATGTCGCATCCGAATGTCGCCACGGTCGGCCAACTGAAGGCCACCGGTTATCGCTACCGAACCGTCAAAGACGAACTTCGTGCCAACCTCATCGCCAAACTGCGCGCGGGAGAAACGATCTTTCCCGGCATCGTCGGTTATCGCGACAACGTCATGCCCCAGGTGATCAACGGCATCCTGGCGAAGCATGACATGCTCTTTCTCGGGCTGCGCGGGCAGGCGAAAACGCGCATGCTTCGGCTGCTGCCGACGCTGTTGGATGAGTGGATTCCCGTGCTCGCGGAGCTCGACATCAACGACGATCCGCTCGAGCCGATGACCGCCGCCGGGCGGCGCAGGATCGCCGATCATGGGGACGATGCCCGCGTCGAATGGATTCACCGCTCGGCCCGATACCAGGAAAAGCTCGCCACGCCCGATGTCACCATCGCCGACCTCATCGGCGAAATCGATCTGGTGAAGCATGCCGAGGGTCGCTATCTCAGCGACGAATCGACCATGCATTTCGGACTGATTCCGCGCGCCAATCGCGGGCTGTTTGCCATCAATGAATTGCCCGACCTCGCGCCGCGCATTCAGGTGGGGCTGTTCAACGTGCTGGAAGAGCGCGACGTGCAGATCCGCGGCTATCCGGTGCGGCTGAACCTGGATGTGTGCCTGGTGTTCAGCGCGAATCCGGAGGATTACACCAATCGCGGGCGCATCGTTACGCCGTTGAAGGATCGCATCGGCACGGTCATCCGCACGCACTATCCGGAAACGACCGCCGAGGCGCTGCAGATTGTGCAGGAGAATGCCTGGCTCGATCGCAACGCCGGCCCGAGCGGGAGCGGCGTGAGCGTGATGTTCCCTCCGTTCATGGCCGAGAGCGTGGAGGATGTGGTTCGCTTGGCGCGGAACAGTCCGCATGTGAGCCAGGCCTCGGGCGTGAGCGTGCGCACCAGCATCGCCAATGCCGAGAGCGTCGTCAGCAATGCCGAGCGGCGCGGCATCATCGCCAATGAGAGCGAGGTCGTCGTTCGCGTGATTGACCTGATGCACCTCAGCGCTAGCTCGCGCGGCAAGATCGAAATGACCTTGGCCGACGATGACGCGAGCGAAGACAAGCTCATCCAGTCGCTCATCGGCGAAGCCGTCAAGAATGTCTTCAATCGCATGACCAAAGGGGCCGATTTCGAGGCGATTTCCGACGAATTCAAGGGGAACGTCACCTTCCCCGCCGGCGATGACATCCCGGACGAGGAATTCGTCGCAAACCTCAAGGCCATCCGCCCGCTGTACCAGGCGACCACGCAATTGCGAAAGGCCCTCACCCTGCCCGATACCGCCGCCAACACCGCCTGCGTCGGCGAATTCTTGCTCGAAGGGCTCTACGTCAACAACCGCCTCAGCAAGTTCAACAGCAAAGGAAAGACGTTCTTCCGCAAATAGCCTGGCGATGATCGGGTTGATCCTCGCTCGGTAGGCGGGCGATGTCGACATAGCGGCTAAGCGGGATTTCATCCCGCCCTACATCCCATCCACGCGATTCTGCCAAAGCGCACTCGTGACGAGCCGCGACCGTAGCGCCGGGATACCTTTCGGGCGTTCAGGCGGATCGATCGTCGCCGGGCGCTCCCTCACGGTCGCGGCTCGTTGCGATCGCGACCCGGCCAGCCATGCCGGACGAGCATACTCTGCCCGTGTCGGGAGCGACCGGGTGGTGTCGCGATTGAGCCTGCACCGGAACTGGACAACGCCTCGGAGATCGGCCATCAATGCCGATCGGAGGGAGTGATGCTGAACGACGTCTATCGTCTGGGCTGCTGGGCGGGGTTTGGTGCGAGCGTGCTGGCGTTGGGGGTTGCCCTGCTCGTCTGGATGACGGAGCTGCATTCGAATAGGGACATCGCGTTGCCCGGCTTTGAAGTGGGACACAGCCACTTCGATTCCTGGATCAGCAAAGTCGATCAGAACCTCGCGGTGCAAGTCAGTCACGGCCCACATCGACTTGTGCCGTTCTACTATTATCCAACCGCGCGACCGATCAACGTCCTCGGCCCGCTGATCCGCACGCAACGGTTTCGAGTTGTCGATCCGAATCTCGCGAAGATCATCGCCCTTCAGCAGAAGATCTGGTTGTTCAACCTCGCTTCCTTCGTCGTATTTTTCTTCGCCCTGTCGGCGGGATTCGCCCTGACGCCGCCCGTCCGGCGAAGGTTGATGGCAATCTGGAAACAGTGGACGTACAAATCACGCTCACTCGGTTTTGACGTCGAAACGCGCGAGAACTTTAAGTCGACGCGGCGGTACTACGACTAGGGTGGGCAAGGCGCTGTTGGCAGGGAACGCGGCGGGCGGGGTTACGGGCGCGGCTAATCGTTGCGCTTGATCATGTGCATGCGGCGGCCGTTGTGGGTCCAGGCGACACTGCTCATGTAGGCTTCGATGAGCAGGATGCCGCGGCCGGAGGATTTTTCCAGGTTTTCTTCGCTGGTGGGGTCGGGCACGCACTGGCGTTCGAAGCCGGGGCCCTCGTCTTCGATGCTCAGCTCGGTCTGTTTCGGGCCGACGAGGGCTTCGATATAGACTTTCTTGGTCGCGTCGAGCTTGTTGCCGTGCTTGATGGCGTTGACCAGGGCTTCTTCGAGCGAGAGCTTGATGGCAAAGACGCTGTCGGAGTTGTACTTGAACTTGGCGACTTCATCGAGGATGCGCGCCTGCACCTCGCGGCCGTGGACGTAGTCGGCGGGGATGACGAACTTCATGCTCGTTCCATACCGGGTCTCGACGATGCTCGGCGACGTCAATCGCCGAGGATCGGGGGTGGATTGTCGGCCTGGGTTCGTCATTCCCATCCTCAGACCCCGTTGAAAACTCACATCGCAAAGCTGGCCAGCGCTTCGGCGCGGGTCGGATAGATTCGAAAGAGCCGATCCAGTTTGGTGATCCGGAAGACTTCGAAAATCTGGCTCTTGATGTTGCACAGCCGCAGTTGGCCGTTGCGTTGCTTGATGCGGTTGTTGGCGTTGATGAGCATGCCCAGGGCGGCGGAGCTCAGGTGATCGACCGTGGCGAAATCCAGCAGCAGGCGCGGCTGCTCGGATTCGTCGATCAGGGCGTTGAGGGTCGCGCCGATCTCGGCGATGTTGGCCTCGTCCAGGATCTTGTTGTTCGTAAATTCCACGATCCGGATGTCCTTCTCCTGGATCACGGCAACCGGCGGGCTCTGTTCGGACATAATGGAGCGTCCTGAAAAAGTCAGTGGAAGCAGCCTCGCGCCAGATAACCAAGCATCGACCGAAGCGGACCGCAAAATTAAGCCTGCGTCAGAATCGTGTCAAGCATCTCGCCATGCCAATGCCAGCATCAATAGCACAAGAGCCGCACCTAAAGTGTAGCGACCGAGCGGCACGGATGTTGCGATATTTTCGCGGCCGGGCGTTTTCGCGTCGGCAACCGTCCCCCCGCCGCGGACCGCGGGCATGGCGGTTGCGAATTGTTCCGGCGTGCCATTGTCCGGCGTTTCATCATCCGGCGACGGCACGGCGTAAACGCCCGGCGCATCGATGACGGCATCATCCGACCGGCGCAGGGCCACCGCGCCGCGAACCCGCCCCACCGGCTCAGCCGTGTACTGGGGGGCGCCCTGGGTGAGCGTGTCGAAGACGTTGGTCCAGAAGATGACGTAATCGGCATGCTGGGCCCAGTCGGCGTCGTCGATCGTCGTCCACACGCCCGGCGGATCGTCGCGCACGGCCACGAGGGGCATCTCGCCCCGTCGCACCACGGCACGCCAACCATCGGGCAACGGTGCGACGCGGGCCGATTGCGGGATGGCCGTCCAATCGACCCCTTGGGTGACGGGATTTTTTTCATCCACCGACAACGGCTCATCCGCACTCAGCGAGCGAAGCGACCCAAGCGGGCGAACGACCACCGGGCCGACCGCATCTTCAGGACGGGCGACGATCGTGACCGTCGTCCCCTCCTCCGGCCGCAGCCCGCCGGACGCTAAGGCAGCGGGCGGGGAACGGTGCCGGGTGTAGACGTCGATCATTCGCTGCATCGGCGCGGGAATCGGGCAGCGAACGTCAATGCGAGGCCAACCGCGGGTGCGCACCAGGAAGGCGGTGTTGTCGGCGGCGATCGCGTCGGCCCCGATCGCGTTGGGGGCAATCGCGTTTGGGGCAATCGCGTTGCCGGCGTCCGGTTGCAGAATCAATCTCGCCTCGGCGACCTCGCTCAGGGCGGTCAGCGGCAGGAAATAATCGCGGGTCTGGCCGGTTGGGGGCAGTTCGATGGATTGGCTCGCGTCGCCTACGCGCAGCATCGCGTGGGCGGCTGAGGTTCCGTTGAAGACGCGCACCATCGCCTGCGGGTGTGGGCCGGGGGTGATGGCGAAGCGGTCGATGCCGGCATTGCGCAGGGGGAGCGTGGGATGCAGGAATTCCACGCGGGGATTTGCCGATGCGGGCGGCTGATCCGTCAGCACGTAGACCGGGCCGGGGGTTGCGTCGAGTTGATGGTGAATCTGTCGGACCAGCGGCGCTTCGGACGGGTCGGCGGTGAAGTGGATGTCGCCGGCCACTGGGGCGCGATCGAGGGTGAAGGGTTCGCCCACCGAGGGCACGACGCGGACGCGGTCGCCCGGCCGCAGGTGCAGACCGGCGAGCGCGCTGGCGAAACGGTCCGGCGGCGAAAGGCTCAGGCGGCAGTCGACGACCAGCGTCAGGCCCGCGTGCGTGCCCCGCCACACCGGCCGGGCGGCGGCCAGGATCAGCGTCAGCGCCGCCCCGAGCAATAGCAGGATCCACACCGGCGGCGCCAGACGCAGACGCCGGCGATCGGGATCGATCCCGGTCCGGCTCCACAGCGGAAGAAACGGCACGCTCGCCGGCGCGACGGCGGAGCGCCAGGCGAAATAGACGGCTGCCCCCCACGGCACCAGCAATGCAAAGGCCCACGGCCAGAGCAGTTCCATTCGGGCAACTATAACGTCTATCCGTATTTAGAAGCCGGATTCATTTGCCTTTTGTTGCCGCGAGGGGGCTATAGTCAGGCAGACGAAGGAATCACTTTCGTCGCTCGGGAAACGAGCAGGACCATTTTACCGGAGGTTCGTATGAATCGAGGCGTATTTACGGCGTTCGCACTGGCGGGTTTGCTGGCGTTCGGGTGCGAGAAAAAAGAAGCCAGCTCTCCCCAGGTTCAGGATGCGGCCGACAAGACCGGCAAAGAAGCGGCCGACGCGCTGGGCCAGGTGAAGTCGGATGTGAACAAGGGCGTTGAGCAAGCCAAGGACAATGCCGCCGCCAACACCGACAACATGAAGGCCGGCGCCGACGCGATCCAGAACAATGTCGACGACCTGATCTCCAAGGCCAAGGACGCGGTGAAGGACAAGAAATGGTCCGACGCCGAAAACTACCTGGCCCAGATCAAGGACCTGAAGTCGAAGCTCCCGGCCGAGACGCAGCCGAAGATCGATGCGTCGATCGCCGAAGTGCAGAAGCTGATCGATGCGGGCAAGACACTCGTGCCCGGCAAGTAAATCTGGTATGAATCCACGCTCGCGCGGAAGAAGTTCCGCGCGAGCGTTTTCGTTGGCTGACCGCACGCTGGAAGGCAACCCGAATTTGGAGCGACTATGGGATTAATCGGCGAATTCAAGGAATTCATCACCAAGGGCAACGCGATTGACCTGGCGGTGGGCATCATCATCGGCGGTGCGTTTGGGGCGGTGGTGACCTCGCTGGTGAAGGACGTGATCATGCCCCCGATCGGCCTGTTGCTGGGCGGGGTGGATTTTTCCGACCTGAAGCTCAAATTGGCCGACGGGTTGAAGGCGGGGCAAGTGAATCCGATCACGCACCTGACGCTCACGAAAGACCTGGACCCGGTCACGATCAACTACGGCAGCTTCATCAACACGTTGATTTCGCTGCTGATCATCGGGTTTTCGGTCTTTTTGATCGTGAAGGCGGTCAACGTGCTGCGTCGCAAACCGACGCCGGCCCCCGAAGTGCCGCCCGCCCCGCCGGAAGATATCAAGCTGCTCACTGAAATCCGCGACCTGCTGCAGCGTCGCTAACAGGGATTGGCACTCACTCAGTTGTTTCGCGAGGATTGATTCATGTTGCGACGTATGATGGCTGGCGCGGTCCTGGGACTGGCGCTTGCGCCCGTGGTGTCGGCTGACACGATTGTGCTGAAAAACGGCGACACGCTGCACGGCAAAATCGGCGAGGTGTCGGAGAAGCAGATCAAGTTTCATGCCGACGCGTTCGGCGATGTGACGATCGACCAGGGGCAGGTCAAAAGCTACAAGATCGACGAGCCGGTGGTCGTTCAGCGCAAAGACCAGCCGCCGATCACGGCTTCGGTCCAGGGGGAAGACCAGCAGCTGAAGGTCAACGATCAGCCCTTCACGTTCAAGCAAATCAAGAGCGTGAACGCCCCGCCGGAGAAGTGGACGGGGTCGGCGATTGCGAACTTTGCGCTGGCGCGCGGGAACACCAATAAATTTACGGTGGGCTCCGAAATCAACGCCGGCCTGCGGCGGGACAATTACCTGAGCAATGACCGCTTCACGCTCGGCGGCGCGTATAACTACGGCGAATCGGGCGGCGGGCCGGGCGGGGAGCCGAAAGTCACCGACACCGACAACTGGAATGCCTTCGGCAAATACGATCGCTTCTGGACCGATCAGCTTTACGGCTATGTCGGGGTGAAGGTGGAGCACGATCGCATCGCCAACCTGGATTACCGGCTCTCGCCGAACACGGGTTTGGGTTATCAGTGGATCGAATCGCCGGCCACCAACTTCAGCACGGAAGCGGGCGTGGGGTTCATTCGCGAGCAGTACTCCACCGATGGGGCGACCGAATACGGGTCATTGCGCTTCGCGTATCACCTGGACCACGCCTTCTCCGACACGGTGACCGGGTTCCACAATCTGGAATACCTCCCCTCCTTCACCAACCCCGCCGACTACAACCTGAATGCGGACGCGGGATTGAAGGTGAAGATCATCGACAACTTCATCGCGCAATTGAAGCTCGAATATCACCGCGACAGCACGCCGGCTCCGGGGGCGCTGAAGAATGACCTGCTGTGGCTCATCGGGCTGGGGTGGCAGTTCTGATCGAGGGTGGGATCGTCGGTTGTTGAGCAACCATCGCAGCAAAACAAAGCGGGCCAGCATCACGCGATGCTCGCCCGCTATTTTCATTCAACTTAAAGGACTGCCTACCGGCTCTCCACTTTCGTTCGGCCGGCGATGGCGTCGGCGAGCATGTTGCGATTGGCGTGCTCGATGCTCGCGCCGGCCGCCAGGCCGCGGGCGAGGCGCGTGAGGGCGACGTCGGGGAACCGCTGGTGGATGACATTCTGCAGATGCAGGGCGGTGGTGTCGCCCTCCATGGTGGGGTTGGTCGCCAGGATGAGTTCGCGGATGTCGCCGCGGGCCAGGCGGGTCATCAGGGGGTCGATCGTCAGATCGCCGGGGCCGATCCCTTCGAGGGGGGCCATTCGTCCGAGCAAGACGTGGTACACCCCCTTGTACATCCCGGCCGCCTCGATCGCGAGGAGGTCTTTGGGTTGTTCGACCACGCACACCACGCCCTGATCCCGTTCCGGATCGGCGCACACGCCGCACGGATCGGTCTCCGTGAGGTTGTAGCAGATCGAGCAATGGCGAATGCGGGTCTTCACGTCGCGAATCGCGTCCGCCAGCTTCAGGGCTTCTTCGGGGGATTGCTTCAGCAGGTGGAACGTGATGCGTTCCGCGCTGCGCATGCCGATGCCCGGCAGCTTCGCGAGGATATTCATCAGGTTCTGGATGGGCGGCGTGTAGTTCGGCATGACGATTACCCGAGATAGATGCTCTGGCCGCGCTCGATGGTCTTGAAGGGAAGCGGCTTCGCCTTCAACTGCGCCGCATCGGCCGCGTAGAGCGGGGAGATTTCGATGATGCAGTCGGGCTCACCGGCCTCGGTCTTCGGGATACTCACGCCGGCGGCTTCCAGCCAGCGCGCGTTGCGCCGGACCTGGTCCCTTCGCGAGGTCGCCGGGCTGTCGGTGCCTTCGGCGTTTTTCACGGGGCTGAATTCTTCTTCGCGGCGGGTTTCGTAGACGATCGCATTCTGCGCCAGCGGGATCGCATCGAACACGAATTGCTCCAGCTTCACCGCATTGGGCGAATCGGGCTTGATCGGCTCGCCCTGCTCGTTCACGTGGCCGACTTTCTTTTCCGCGCGATGCCAGATCAGCTTCAGGTCGCTCCCCGGTGCCGTCAGGCGATCGACGAAACTCACCCGCAGCGCGTGAATCGCGATCGAGCCGGCATTGAACACCAATGACCCGTCCGCGTTCGTCTTGCGGGCGAGTTCTTCCGGGAGATCGGAATATTCGATCACCTGCGTTTTGCCGTCGCCGATGCAGAAGTTGCCGACTTTTTCGAGCGGGCCGGCCTTGCCGATGGTCTTGCTGCTCATTTCGCTGCCCGTCAGGTCGTGCAGGCCGATGAACAGCGGATCGATGATCTGCACGATGGGGTTGTCCACCTGGAAATAGCTCAAGTGCTCGACGCCCCGGGCCTGCAGGTCGGCCAGCGCGCCGCTGGTTCGCAGGGCCCGGAGTGAGCCGCCGTGGCCGTCGGGGGAGAGGGCAAGTGAATCTTTGGCGCCCAGGAGCATCTTCCCCGTCGCCATGTCGAAGGCCGGCATCATCCCCTGCGGAAAGAGCCGCACCAGCTTCGGGTCGTAGCCAAAGTAATTGTGCTTTTGCAGGAACGCGCGGGTCGGCGCGTCGTTCACGTCGCTGGTCATGATGTACCACGGGATCGCCCGGCCAGCCTCGCGGGAGGCGGCCAGCAGTTGTTCGGCGAAGACCTGGAACAGTGGCTTCTGCTTGATCGGCGTGACGGGGTACTCCCCTTTCGGCCCATCATATCCCAGGCGCGTCCCCTGCCCGCCGGCCACCAGAAACGCCGCCACCTTCCCCTGCTTCAAGAGCTCACGTCCGCGCGCTTCGGCCTTGGTGTACAGGTCTTTTTCCTGCCCCGGGTGGGCGGCATTCGGATAAATCTTCACCGGCTTGATGTCGCTCGGCAGATCGACGGTCGGCTTGTTTTTGACATAGCCGTCGACCAGCCCCGGCAGCGCGTCCAGATCGAGGGCCGACAGTTGCGATTCCAATTGCGATTTCCCCGCCGCGTCGAGCGCGTCGTAAAACCGCAACACCTGATCCTGTCCGATCGCCGATAGCCGGCCGCGAAGCGCTTCAATGCTCATGCCGACATGCTACGGAACCCCATCGCAACAGACAACGTTGCGAGCGAAAGGATTCCGCCGCGCCGGCGCGGGCCGGGCGATTTCGTCACGAGCCGCGACCGTGTGGGAGCGCCGGGTGGATCGCAAGGGCATCGATGCTCGCGGACGGGTCGGGCGCTTTCGTCACGAGCTGCGACCGTGAGGGAGCGTCGGGGTGGATCGCGAGGGCATCGATGTTCGCGGGCCGGTGGGGCGCTCCCTTACGGTCGCGGCTCGTTGCGATCGCGCCCGTTCCGATCGCGTCGGGGGCCGGGGCGGCATCTCCACCGGGCGATTGCGACAATCGCCGATCAACATTCGATCGAATTGCCGATATGATGCGAACCATGCGACGCACGCCCCTTTTGCTGACCGCGATGTCACTCGCCCTTGTCCCGTTGATTTCGGTCGCGCAGACCGCCCCCGCGACTCCGCCCCCCGCCACCCAGCCCGAATCCGCCAAGGACGTGCTCAATGACATGCTCAAAAGCGCCGGCGCGGACAAGATCAAGCCCCTGCAGCCGATCGACGGCAATCCGGTAATCGACAAAACGACGGTGAACCCCGTCGCCCCCACCGCCCGCCCGCAGAACCGGATGCGCGAAGGCAGTTACATCGTCGACCGCACCGGCAGTCTCCCGACGACGCCCGACGGGCTGTTTGAACTCACCTTCGACGCCGATTCCCCGCACATGCAAGACCCCCCCCTGCTGCTCCTGCCCAACCTGAAGCTGATGCTCATGCCGGATC
>JBQCCH010000182.1:0-5837 GCA_051962375.1 Tepidisphaeraceae bacterium | reverse complement strand
CCCGCACAGGCCGCCGCCGCTGTTGAAGCGCAGCGGATGAAGCAGGCGAGCACCGCTCCCAGCCCAACCGTTGCGAATGTGCCGTCGGATGGGTTGCACGACGCGCCGATGGATGCCGCGAAGCGCGATGTCACGGGTGGCATTGCGCCGACCACGCAGGCATCGTCCGCGGTCGCCTCGCCCGGCCGGGGGGACGTGCTGGTGATCGTGCTGGCCAAACCGCCGGCGGCTCCCGCGTTGCCGACCGCTTCGTCGAAGCCGACCTCCGGACCCGCGCCCCTTCCGGTGCCGCCCCCGAAGCCCGTGCCGATGACGAATGCCGAGGCCGCTCCCGCGACGCAGCCGACCACGATGCCCTAAGATGCTGGGCCTAACATCCCCGGCCTAACATCCCCGGAAGGAGCGGCCCATGTCAGTCCCGGTCACGATCGAAAACGAACACCTCCGCCTGGACGTCTGGCCCCACATCGGCGGGAAGATCAGTTCGATGATCGACAAGGCCGACGGATATGAGCTGCTGTTCACTTTCCCGCAGGAAATGCCCACCCGTTGCCAGTACGGCACGCCCTATGCGAACGGGTGGTTTTCCGGCTGGGACGAATGTTTTCCGGCGATCGCCGCGGGGGCGTATCCGCTGCACCCGTACGAAGGGTCGCTCGTGCCCGATCACGGCGAACTCTGGTCGCTGCCCACCACGGCCGTGCCGACCCGGGACGGCATCACCACCGTTTGGCACGGCTTGCGGTTCGGCTATCGGCTGACGCGCAAGCTGTATCTAGAAGACCGTTCGGTTATTGCCGGCTACACGCTGGTGAATCTGGCGCCATTCGATTTCCGCTTCTGTTGGGCGCAACACGCGTTACTTTCGACCGTTGCGCCCGTGCAGATCGACATGGGAGATGTCGCTTGGCAGGGGGGTGGGGCTTGGCCGACCCTGCAGGCGGAGCAGGCCCGGGAAGGCGAGTCCCTCACGGCAGAGGGGGCGGCCGGCGTGACCTTTGACCGCAGTGATACCTTGCCGCCGGGCGCGTGGAAACGATTTTCCGCCAACCCGATCGCCCGCCGCGCGACCTTGCTGTATCCAACGCGAAATCGCGCGATGGACATCAGTTATCACTCGGAGTCCGGCGTGCCGGCGTATTGGGGTGTGTGGGTGAACAACGGCGGCTGGGAAGGGCACAAGCACCTGGCGATCGAGCCCACGACCGGCCGCTATGATGCCATCGATCGGTGCATCAGCGACGACACCGCCGGCCTCGTGCCCGCGTCACGCAAAGTCGAATGGCAAACCCGCTTCGACGTTCGGTCGACCGCCGATTAGCAGCCGCCCCCGAAATTTTTTAGAGCCGCCTGTTATGTTGCGGCAAGTTCTCCGTCATTGTTCATGTTCGCGGTTCCAACAAGCAGATGGAACGGTGAACTTCAACAAGCCCCTACCCCCCTGAGCCCGGGCGTCCTTCCCCACGCCCGGGTTTTTTACGCGCTGACGGCGGCCGGGTCTTGCTGGGACATGACTTCCACCACGATGTCGGAAGGGAGCAGGTCTTCCAGCTTTCGCTGGAAGCTGCCCTTGATGATGTGGTGCAGCGCGCCGCGGCGGCTGGAGCCGATCGCCAGGCGCGTCACGCCGTTCATCGCCGCCAGCTCGGCGAGCATCTCCGGGGCGTTCAACCCCGTGTCATAAGCCGGGATGATCGCCACGCCGTACTTGTGCCCGGCTTCCAGGTAGTCGATGAACAGGGCTTGGGCGGCCGGGTCGGTGTCAAGCGTCATGGTGGCGGCGCCTTCGACTTTATAGTTCAGGGCGACCTCGCGCACGAACGCCACAACCAGCGATTCATCATGCGACTTGGCTTCGCGGCACGCCTGGTCGGCCAGGTTCGAGCCGCCGGCGGTGGCGATCATCATCCGCGGTTTGGCGAGCGCTTCTGGCGTGAGTTGATCGACGATCGCCTGGCGCAGCAGGCTCATCTTCGGCCGGCGGGCGGCCAGGTATTTGGTCAGGTACCGCAGCGAAAATCCGACGGCCAACACGATCGACACGAAGATCGTGGCCGATCGCTTGTCGTAGGCGATCGTCACCCAGATCACCGCCAGCAGCACGCCGATGCCGAACATCGGCGCCTTGCGCCACCATTTTCGGAGCCGAGGATGGAACGCACACAGCACGCAATTGATCGCCACCGCGCCGACGATGCCGATCGCATACAAGTGGGACAGGCCCTCGACGTCGCTGACGAACATCAGAACGATGACCGGGATCAACGTCGCGAACACCGCCGAGAGCCAGGGGGCGCCCAGCGTGTTGAGCTTTTGAAGTATGCGGGGCAATTCGCTGTCGCGGCTCATGACATACAGCAGGCCCATCAACGCACCGATGGCGGTATTCGTCGCGCTCAGCAGCAGCAGGCCGCCCAGGATGCGCACCGCCCATTCGCCCCACGCGCCCGTGTAATGGCCGGCCATGAAGGCGAGCATGTCGGCGCTGTGATTGCTGCGATCCAGTGGATAAATCGACAGCATCACCACGGCCAGCAGGATGTTGAAAATGCAGACTTCGGCGGCCACGACCCAGATCGCCCGGCTGCTGGTCTTGTAGACCGGCTTTTTCATCACGCCGGTGAGCGATGCGATGGCCTCCACGCCCGAAAGCGCCAGGACAATCGCCACGAACGCGTGCCACAAATCGCCGACATGGTGATCCGTGAGCTTGCCGAAATGAATCTGGCTCCAATGGATTTGGGGAATCGCGCAGAACGTCACGCCGAGCGTGATGAAGACCATGGCAATGGCTACCAGGATCGCCAGGCCGGAACTGTGCTTGGGGCCCAGCAGATTGATCCCGCCGATCGCGATGATCGACGTAATCGCCCAAAAAGCGGCCGTCTTATAAAACGGCAGCGGGGGCTCGACATGCGGCGTGACATCCGCCTCGGCGGCGGACGTGCGGATGATCTTGTCGCCCGCGTCCTCAACGTCCGTGCCATGCACGAAGACATTCTGCACGCCAAAATAATGAAATGCGTCGAGTGCGGAGAGCGAGGCCGTGACCGTGTAATCGGCGAACAGCAGCAACGCAGCCAGCACGCCCAAAAGCGCGTGCCGCGACCGGGCCGCGGAATAAACGCCGCCCCCGTCGGGGTAGAGCCGGCAAATCTGGGTGTAGGCCCAGCCGACCATCATGATCAGCAGGCTCATGCAGCAGATCAGCACGAAGCTGGTGCGGCCGGCCACCAGGAAGGCGAGCCCCAGCACGTACAGGCGGCTGGTTCCCCAGTCGCCGAACAACAGTCCTGCCGCCCCGACCCAGCCCAGATTCCGCGGACGTTCCGAGGCCAGCATCGCCAACGCGGCAGGGCGTTCATGCGTCGAGTCAGAGTCTAAGGATATGCTCATGCAAATTCCGCCAGCCGTTGGAAGCGAACCAGCCTGAGGAAAAACGGACCAATGTCAATCGTCCGCCCGATTCGCGTGCCGTCTCCCTGGCGTGCGGCGAGTGGGCGCGGGCGGGGTTCGCAAGAAGATGTCGGCTGCTGCGGTTCCTGTCGTATTGCGGTTGGCGGCAGCATTATGCCAGAAGAAGGCCGACCGGTCGCCTAGGTATATTTCTTAAACGCCGGGCGTGTGTCGCGGCGGGAGAAAAATGCGATTAAGATGCCTCGCCTGACTTTTTTGCGATGCCGGACGAACCCACGATTTCTCAACTGGCGCTGGTGATCTCTGCCGCCGTGCTCTTTGCCGCGAGCGTGGCGGCATCGGTCCTGCGCCGCGGGCAGCGCGCCCCGGCCATTGCCCTGGCGGCGGCCGGTTTGACCTTGGCGATCGCCGGGCAATTGCTGCATTCGTTCCAGCGCGGCGATTGGCTCCCGCTGCAGGATAATTTTGACGCACTCCTCTGGCTCGGCATCATGATCGCTGCGGCTTCGCTTTATTTGCAGGGGCTGGGCGGCATCCAACGGATTGACTGGATCGCAAACCCGATTGTGGTGCTGTTCCTGGCCGGGGCGGCGGCGTTCGGGGCGGCCCGGCCGCACACTTACACGGATTCGCTCTGGTACGTGACCCACATCGGCAGCTACTGCGTGAGCACGGTCGCGTTTGCGGTGGCGGCCTGTGCGGGATCGCTTTACCTGGCGCTGCGATCCAAGCTCCGTCGAAAAGCCGTCGGCCCCGTGGATTCCAGCTTCGGCAGCCTGGAACGCCTGGAACGACTGAATTTCACGGCCGTCAAAATCGGGTTCGCCCTCATGACCGTCGGCCTGGCGAGCGGCCTGTCTGCGACGCTTCGCCACCACACAAACCTCGGCGAGCATTGGCTTTGGCAGCCTAAGGTTTTGCTGTCGTTTGTCACTTACGGGATTTACGCCATCGTGCTCCACAGCCCGATCAACCCGCAGTTTCGCGGCAAAAAAACAGCGATCCTGAGCATCGCCGGATTCATCCTTTTGCTGGCGACCGTCGCCGTGGTGCAAAAATGAACGGAAAGGAGCAGGCGTTGAGTCGTTGAACCATCGCTTCCGCCGCGGGCGGCCCTGCGCCCAACGCGAAGCCGGTCAATGGTTTTGAAAGTCCGACGATTGTCCATGCACAGCCTTTCGCTCATTGGCCTGAATCACACCACCGCGCCGCTTGTCGTGCGCGAGCGGTTGGCGTTCGCGCCGCAACAGGGGCTGGTCGCCATCACCGAACTGCAGAAACGCACCGGCGGCGAAGTTGTGCTGCTGAGCACGTGCAACCGGGTTGAGCTTTATCTCGCCGGCTCGACGCCGATTTCTCGAGAGGCCGTCGTCAGCTTCCTGAGCGATTTCCATAACCTGCCGGCCGAGCAGTTTCAGACGCATCTTTACGAGCAGCGGGCGCACGGCGTGGTCGGACACCTGTTTTCAGTCGCGTCGAGCCTCGATTCGATGGTGCTCGGCGAAACGCAGATCCTCGGCCAGGTGCGACAGGCGTATGAAACCGCCCGGCAGATCGGCGCGACCGGCCCGATGTTGAATCCACTGTTTCAACGGGCCATTTCCGTAGGCAAAGAGGTGCTGTCGGGCACCGGACTGGGTGAAGGACGCCTGAGCATCGCCAGCGTCGCGGTCGATTACGCCAAACGCATTTTCGACACCTTCGCCGACAAAACGGTCCTGTGCCTGGGGACCGGGAAAATGTCGCAGCTGGTGTTGCAGCATTTCGTGAATCTCGGGGCCGGCCGATTGCTGGTCGCTAGTCGCGAGCAGTCGCGGGCCGACGCGTTTGCCCAGGCGTTTGGCGGGTCGGGCGTGGCGATGGCGGACCTGGACAAGCACCTGGTCTCCAGCGACATCGTCGTCACCAGCACGGGCGCGACGCACCCGATCATCACCAAGGACCGCTTCGCGAAGCTCCTGCGGCAACGCCGCTATCGGCCGATCTTTGTCATCGATATCGCCGTTCCGCGCGATGTGGAAGCGGGCGTCGGCGACTTGGAGAGCGTCTACCTTTACAACTTGGACGACCTGCAGCTGGTCGTCAGCCGCACGCTCAGCGAGCGCTCGCAGCAGCTTGAGGCCGCCCGAACGGTGGTCCATCGGCATGTCGAACAGTTCCTGCAATGGCACCGCGAGCGGGAGATCGGGCCGGTCATCGATGCGCTCTACCAGCGGTACAACGCGATCGCGCGGGCGGAATTGGACCGCACGCTGGGCAAAATGCCGCTCGACGAAGCCGGCAAGCAGCACCTGGAAGAACTGGTCCACCGAATCGTTCAGAAAATGCTGCACGACCCGGTTCGCCAACTGAAACAGGGCCATGACCCGCGCGAGAGCGCGGGGCCCGCCTATCTGCATGCGGTGGAGAAGCTCTTTCGA
>JBQCCH010000181.1:0-2272 GCA_051962375.1 Tepidisphaeraceae bacterium | reverse complement strand
GGTCTCGACGTGCCCCGCGAACCGGCATTCGAAACCGGGCAGGGCCTCGCTGGTGATCGCCACGTCATACCAACCGGCGCTGGATCGGGTGCCGATCGTAGTCTGAGCGCTCTGTGCCGGGCTGAGCGTAGTGTGCACTGGCGGCGCTTGGTACGACCGATCGGTCAGGACCACATTCAATGGCGCTTGCCCGCTGGCGTTCGTCATCTGGATCTGGAAATCGCCCGTCGCCTTGCCGGCCGCGTCACGCGGATAGCCGGCCACGATCGCCAGCCCGGCCGCGGCACGCGTACCCCGAAATTCCCGATAAAAGCCGTTCGGCCCGTGCACGCGCAGGTGATAGCCGCTGTCGGCGAACTCCTTCAGATTCCACGAATCCTCCAGCATCCCGCCCGCGGCGACGGCGTAGTTGCGCACCTGCATCTTCCCCTCGCCGAGCACGGCATACACGGTGAACGGCGCACCCGCCGATCGTTCGCCGAACAAGCTTTTGCCCGCCCGGAAACTGAGAAGGATGCGATTGCCGTCCTCGCTGAGCTTCGCATCGACCTGCAACTCATACGGCAACGGCGCCGCCGGCCGCACGCCCGGTTCCTGCCGGGGCATCAGCGGAAACGCCCGCACGTCCTGCCGCAACTGGGCGACTTGCTCCGCACTCAGCGCATGGAACCCCGCCGGCAGCGGCTTGTGTTTCGCTCGGTCGATGGCCGTCAGCACATCATCCCGCGCCGGGAACTTCAACGGCACATCCGCCTGCCCGGACGATCGAAAGACCGAAGTCAAATCGCCGCACACCGTCCGCCGCCACGCGCTGATGTTGCTTTCGACCAGCGGCCGGGCGGTTTTGTGGGTGATGAATTTTTCGAGGAATTGAAGCACCGACGTGTGATCAAACACCTGTGAGCACACGCAGCCGCCACGCGACCAGGGCGATGCCACGACCATCGGCACACGAAACCCCAGCCCGACCGGGCTTTCCCGCGGCGACGAATGCGGCACACGCTGCCGATCCTGCTCCAGCTCCACGTATTCCAATGCCGTATCGATTCCCTCAGAAACCCGCCCCGTCTCCGGCTTGCGCGGGTGGGGCGCGACGAACGGCGGCGCATGATCGAAATACCCGTCGTTCTCGTCATAGGTCAGGATGAAGATCGTCTTTTTCCAGACCTCCGGATTCTGCGTCAGGATGTTCATCGCCTCTGCGATGTACCAGGCGCCGTACCAGGCCGATTGCGGATGATCGGAAAATCGCTCGGGCGCGACCAGCCAGGAAACCGTCGGTAGTTGGCCGGTCTGGACGTCTTTGCGGAATTGATGAAACAGGTCCCCCTTCGGAACGCGAAGGGTGTGCTGGGCGTCACCATCGGTGTAAGTCAGCTCCGCCAGGGTGCGATAGTCGGGATCGCCGTCGTTGATGCAAAAGGCTTTTTCGTGCAGTCGCCGGTCGCGGGGCGAGAGTTTTTCGAACGCTTCAGCGTTGTATTGCCGCTGTTCCTGAACGGCCCGAGACAGCGCGCGTTCGGTCTTCTCCAACGTTGCCGTCAGCGTCGCGCGATCTTTTGCCGATAGATCGGGCCGGTCCAGCTGTTGCTTCAATTGGGCGATTGCCGCCGGCAACTCGTCGACTTGGCGGCGGAGAAAATCTCGATGCGTTTTCGACAGCCGCACGTTGTATTGCGAGAAATACTCGATCGGATTGTCGCCGAAATTACTCAGCCACGGGTCTTCTTCGGTCGTCAGGCCCGAATCCACGCCCAACTCGTTCTGATAAATCTTCCACGAAACGCCATGATCCTCCAGCCGTTCGGGGAAGGTCGTCCACCGCACCGGATGATCGAAGTCGGCGTCTTCATTGACGACGTTGGCCTGCGCCCGAACCGATTGCTCCGCGCGCAGCGTCCCCGTCCACAGGTGCAGGCGATTGGGCGTCGTGCCCGTGAGCGACGAACAAAAATGCTGGTCGCACACCGTGAACGCGTCCGCCAGCTCGTAGTAGAAGGGAATGTCGTCCCGCGTGTAGTGCCCCAGCGTGAGGGGCATCGGGGCGTAGGCTTTTGCGTTCGATCGCTTCGCCGGCAGCCATCGGTCGTACAGGCCGTCGTTGCGGGCATCCACCTGCGATTGCCAATGGTGCGGAAGGGCCCCCATCCAGGTGGCGCGCGTATCGTTGATGTTCAGCCGGAACGGGATGAAGGTCTGGCCCGCCTTGTCCGATTGCGCCCAGACCGGATTGCCGTTCGGCAGATGAATCGCCCGCGGGTCGTTGTACCCT
>JBQCCH010000180.1:0-12205 GCA_051962375.1 Tepidisphaeraceae bacterium | reverse complement strand
TCGCGATCGGCCGAAACGCGGCGCAAATCATGGTCGGCCGGATTGAAAAAACGATCCGCGGCAACAAGCCGGTGAGCCTGCGCCTGATGCCGAAATTGATCGTCCGCGGTTCCACCCATGCCCCGCCCCGCTGAGCGCGTCGGACCCGCTAAACCCGTCGGGCCCGCTGAACCCGTCACGATTTCCCGGCGTCGATGCAGAAGATCAACTGCCCCGCCGCGATCAACTTCCCTTCCGTCACAAACACGTCGGCCACGGTTCCTGCGCAGTGCGCCACGACCGGAATCTCCATCTTCATGGATTCGATGATCCCCAGGCGATCGCCGACCGCGACTTTGTCCCCTTTCTTCACATCGACTTTCCAAACGCTCCCGGGCACTTCGGCGGCGACGGCTTCCCAATCGGGCGGAAAGGCGGCCATGTCATTGTCGGATGCGGCGTCGTCCACCGGATCGGCGGCGACCACGTTTTGTCCGGCGGCCTCCCACCGTTCCCGCTCTGCGGCAAATGCCGCGCGCTGCGTGCCTCGGAAGGCGGCGATCGCCGCTTCGTTCGATCGAAGAAACTCGTGGTATTTGCGCAGGTTGAAGGTGCCGTGTTCGATTTTCAGCTTAAACGTCCCCTGCAAAAATTGCTGCCGCATCCGCAGCAGTTCAACCGCCTCCACCGGATAGAAGCGAATCTGATCGAAGAACCGCAGGAGCCAAGGCTTACCCTCCGTGAAGTCGGTCGTTTGCCGATACGTGTTCCACATCTGCACCGTCCGCCCTACGAACTGATACCCGCCCGGGCCTTCCATTCCGTACACGCACATATACGCCCCACCGATTCCGACCGAATTCTCAGCCGTCCAGGTGCGGGCGGGGTTGTATTTGGTTGTGACCAGTCGGTGCCGCGGGTCAAGCGGCGTCGCGACCGGCGCTCCGAGATACACGTCGCCCAGTCCCAGCACCAGGTAGCTGGCGTCGAACACGATCCGCTTCACCTCGTCAATCGATTCCAGCCCGTTGATCCGTCGGATGAATTCAATATTGCTGGGGCACCATGGCGCATCTTTCCGCACCGACTGCATGTACTTCTGGATGGCCAACTGACACGCCGGATCATCCCATGAAAGAGGCAGGTGCACGATGCGGGTCGGCACCTCCACATCTTCGACATTTGGCAAATGCTCTTCCGCGGCAATGAGCAATTCCAGCAGCCGATCCAAACGCAGCACCCGGCTGTCGTAATGCACGTGCAGCGACCGAATGCCAGGCGTCAGATCGATGATGCCCTGGATCTTCTGACCGAGGATTGCCTGGTAAAGCAGCTGCACCCGAAAGCGCAAATTCAAATTCAAGACCAGCGGTCCATATTCCACCAGCAGGTAGTTGTCACCATCCTGGCGATACACAATGCGCGGACGATCGCCGGCCGGATCAGTCACGTGCAGGACGGGGTTCCACCGATCAAATCGCGACAATTCGGCGGGTGCGGGCTCGGCACGCTGGGGTGCGGCGAGATTTGCGATCTTCGATTCGACCTCCGCATCCAGCGCTGCGGCTTCCGCCTGGGAAAGGCATTTGAAGCGGATGGTATCGCCGGCGCGGACCTGCCCCATCTTCCAGAGTTCGCCACGCACGATCGTTGCCGGGCAAACGAAACCACCCAGGCTCGGCCCATCCGGCCCCAGGATCACGGGCATGTTGCCTGTGAAGTCGATCGTGCCGATGGCGTAGGCATTGTCGTGAATGTTCGAAGGATGCAGGCCGGCTTCGCCCCCGTCGGTCCGTGCCCACTTAGGGTGTGGGCCGATCAAACGCGTGCCGGTTCGATCAGAGTTGTAATGCACCTTCCAGTCGGTGGCGAAGAAGGTGTCGATATCGTCTTGCGTGAAGAAATCGGGCGCTCCATGCGGGCCATACAGGACGCCGATTTCCCATTGATTGCCGTACGCGGGGATGATCGAAGGATCAATGGTCCGCGGCACGGCCTTGGGTGCGGGGAGCGTGCGCAGCACATCACCGGCGCGCAAAGCCCGCCCGCCATGGCCGCCGAACTTGCCGAGCGTGAACGTCGAACGCGAGCCGAGATACTTGGGAACATCAATCCCGCCCGCCAAGGCCACATAGCTGCGCGCACCCGGACCGGCGATTTTTTTAAGCTCAAGCGTCGCGCCTGCCGGAACCTGAACGGCAGTCCATAACGGAATGGTGTCACCGTTCAGGGTGGCGCCGATGGGCGCTCCGCAGATGGCTACCATCGACGGCACATTGAACCGCAGCGTCGGCCCGGCCACGGTGATTTCCAGGCCGGCGGCGTCACTCGTATTGCCGACCAGCTGATTCGCCACACGAAACGCAAACGAATCCATCGGCCCGCTGGGAGGCACGCCGATATCCCAGTAGCCAAGCCGTGCCGGATAATCCTGGACCGTTACGTGCGTGCCGCCGCGGATAACGTCGATCGACTCGGACAAAAATACGTATCGGCTCAGATACTGCGTCGTCATTCGCCCGCTGACGAACGTGGGATCCGATACAAGGCCGGTCAGATATTCCAGATTCGTTTCAATCCCCGAGAGCCGGGTCTTGGCCAGCGCCGACTGCAATTTCGCCAGCGCTTCTTCCCGATCGCTGCCTGTCACGATCAGCTTGGCAATCATCGGGTCGTAGAATGAAGTGATTTCACTTCCGGCTTCCACCCATGTTTCGATCCGCGCTTCGGGCGGGAAGCTGACTTCCGTCAGCACACCCGTGCTCGGCTGGAAATCCTTGAAAGGATCTTCTGCGTACAGTCGAACCTGAATGCTCGCCCCTTGGTTGCGCCGCTTGAAGTCGCGCAGCGACAGCTCGCCCGCAGCCGCCCGAACCATCCATTCCACCAGGTCAATGCCGGCCACCTGTTCCGTGACGCCATGCTCCACCTGGAGGCGCGTATTCACTTCCAGGAAATAGAAGTCGTTCGTATCGGCATCCAGGATAAATTCCACCGTGCCCGCAGACCGATAGCCGACCGCACGTCCCAGTTTTTCAGCGGCGGTGAACAGCGCCTCGCGCGTCGCATTTGAAAGATTCGGCGCCGGTGTTTCTTCGATCACTTTCTGATTGCGTCGCTGCGCCGAGCAATCGCGCTCCCCGATGGCCACCACATGACCCTGGCCGTCGCCGAAGATTTGCACCTCGATGTGGCGGGCATGGCGGATGTATTTTTCGAGGAAGATGCCGGAGTTTTTGAAGTTGTTCTTCCCGAGCCGATGCACGGCATTGAACGCTTCAGCCACCTGCGATTCTTCGGTGCACAAGCGCATCCCGATGCCCCCGCCGCCCGCGGTGCTCTTGAGCATGACGGGGTACCCGATCTGCCTGGCAGCGGCGATCGCGGCGCTGGCGGAATCGAGCAAATCCGTCCCGGGCGAGAGCGGCACGCCGTTCTCGCGAGCCAGATCCCGGGCGGTATGCTTCAAGCCAAAGGCGAGCATCTGCTGAGCGGTCGGCCCGATGAAGGCAACGCCCGCCTTCTCGCAGGCCGAGGCGAATTCCGGGTTTTCCGAGAGAAAGCCGTAGCCCGGGTGGATCGCTTCCGCCTTGGTTTTGAACGCCGTCTCCAGGATCAGGTCGCCCCGCAAATAGCTTTCCGCCGCCAGCGACGGCCCGATGCAGACGGCTTCATCGGCCATCGTCACGTGCTTCGATTGCGCGTCGGCTTCGCTGTAGACGGCCACCGAGGCAATCCCCATCGATCGCAATGTTCGAATGATCCGGCAAGCAATCGCACCACGATTGGCTATCAATACTTTCTTGAACATTCCGCACTCCGCACACAAAAATCGGCGTCGAGACCGCCGCGACAGTTCTATTGCAAAATCGTGACCTGCACCGGCGTCGGATTGAAACCATTGCAGGGGTTATTGATCTGCGGGCAATTGCTGATCACCACCAGCGTGTCCATCTCCGCCCGCAGTTCAACAAATTTGCCCGGCCCACTGATGCCGTCGACGATTCCCAGCGCGCCATCCTCCAACACGGGCACGTTCATGAACCAGTTGATGTTGCTCACCACATCGCGCTTCCCCAGCCCATGCTGGGCCAGTTCGTAGATGAAGTTTTCCACGCAGGCGTGCTGATGCTTGGTGTGATGCCCGTAGCGGAGCGTGTTGGATTCGCACGAGCAGGCCCCGCCCGACGTATCATGCCGACCCACATTGTCGGCGGTAATGGTGAGCATGGGCCTGCCCTCGTTGCTGATCAACTGCGTGCCCACGCCCAGGAAGATGTTTTGCTGCAGCACCACCGTTTCGCAGGAACTGTATCGCTCCGACGTGTCGTGGGCGTTGTAGAACAGGCAATCGACGGCCTGGTTTCCTTCCAGATCGACGATCCGAATCGTCTGTCCCGCCTTGACCACGTGCGACCAGGGGGCACGGGCGGGAATGGTGAATTCTTGTATCGTATTCATAGCAGACTCATTCATTCGGCCGGACATTGCTACGGCACAAATGGCCGTTATTTAATTGACGAAATAGTCGTCGACGTTTTCGAACGCCCGCTCGTTTTCCGGACAAGCGTTGCGGATCGGGTCGGCGAGGCCGGCGGGTTCTCCGCGGAAGGCGATGACGCGAAGCGGCGTCGCCGTGTAAGTCGGCCGCGGATCGAGCACGTGCGGACAGTTGGCGATGCTGACGATGACGTTCATGTCCGCCCGCAGTTCGACAAAGTCTCCCGGCTTGGACGCTCGCTCGACAAAGCGCATGGCGCCGTCTTCCTGAATCCGCACGCTCTTGAAAAGATTGATGCTGGCCGGGATATCTTTTTTGCCCCATCCGAATTTCAGCAACGCCAGCAGCAGCCGATCCCGCCCATTGGGCATGGGTGAGTAATTTTCGCCGTGCCCGTAGCGTCGCTGGTTGCTCCACTGCGTACTGGGGCCGCAAAACGTGTCATGGTGGCCGCACGTGTCCTTGATGATGCTCATCAGCGGACGCCCCATGTCTGAAAGCAGCAGTTTTCCTTCGCCCAGGTAGGCGTTCCACTGCACCTTCACGGTGTCGGCCACATTTAATCGCTCGATCGGACGGTCGGCGTTGTGGACGAGCATCTGGCCGCACCCATCGCCGGCGAGGTTGATGATCCGCAGCCGGGTTCCCCGGCGGATCGATCGCGCAGCGTATTCGCCGGCCGCCAGGGTTTCATCCCAGAGCAAGGCTTCCCGATCGATATCGGCCGGCAGGTTGTCGGCGCGTGACACCGGCAAGATCGGCATCGCTTCGATGCGGGTGTCATGCATGGATCGCGCATGGTCGCGTGCTTTGTAAGGGGTCGAGAGGGACGGCATCTGATTCTCCGTGTTATTTCTTCAGGCTCGCAAGGTACGCCCGCCAGCCGCCAAATTGCGTGATATCGGTCGCTCCGTCCAGAGCATAGGGCTCTACCAGGAATCCTTTGACCATTTCACCGGATTCCAGCTCCAGATTCCCGATGCACAACGGCGGCGGAACGAGTTCGACGAACGACGCATACGCCGCCGGCTCCAGTTCCCAGATTTCTAAGGCGATTCCGTGCGTGAGCTGCTCATTGACGCGCAGCAGCCCCGGCTTCGGCGGAACGGTTTTGGGCAGCGCGAAGAAGCGATATCGCGCGCTGGTCATCGCGGGGCCGAGCAACGTCGCCCCCCGTTCGGTCAATTGCGAATTCAACGGCAGGCCGCTCAGGTGCGCGCCAACGACTGCGATCTTCATGCGTGAGCTCCGGCAAAACGTTCGGCGGCTTCAAACAGCGTCTTTTCATTGCCCGCCGGCGCGATCAGCGTCACGCCGAAGGGAATGCCGTCCGCCCGGAATCCCGCGGGGATGGCCAGGGCGCACAGGTCCAGCAAATTGACGAAGTTGGTGTAATAGCCGAGGTTTTTGTTCAACTGGATCGGGTCAGCCTGCACCTGATCGATCGTGTAAATCGTGCCGGCCGTCGGGAGCATGAGCAGGTCCATCGACTCCCAAAGCATCCGCGCCCGACGACGGCACGCGGTCAATTGGTAAATGCCCCGGAACGCATCCACGGCAGTGAGATGATCGGCATTGCCGATGATGGACCGAATCACGGGCAGAACGTCCGCCTCGTGTCGATCGTAAAATTCGTGAATCGCCGCGAGCCGCTCGGCGACCCATGGGCCTTCGTATAGCAGCTGCGCGGTCTCTCGAAAGGGTTCGTAGTCGATCGCGACGGCCTGGCTCCCGAGGCTTTCGAAGCGATCGACGGCCTCATTGAACAGGGCCGCGTAAGCGTCGTCGCCGAAGAACTCCAGATCGTCACCCGTGGGAATGCCAACGCGCAACGGATCTCGCGTGGGCTTGGCATACGTGGAGGTGATTTCGCCGCGAGGACGCGAGTAGATGTCGTCGCCATCGAATCCTTCGCACACGTCCAGCACGCGCTGGGCGGTATCCAATTCGCGGGCAAAGATCGCGACGCAATCCAGCGAACGGCACGCCGGCACGACGCCGCTGGTGCTGATCAGGCCCCGTGACGGTTTCACGCCGATGAGATTGTTAAAAGCCGCCGGCACGCGTCCGGAACCGGCGGTGTCGGTGCCAAGCGAAAAATCGCAAATGCTCGCCGCGACGGCAACCGCACTTCCGCTGCTGGAACCTCCGGAAATGAAGTCCGGATCGAAGAAATTCTCGCATGCCCCATAGGGCGACCGCGTCCCCACCAGGCCGGTGGCGAATTGATCGAGATTAGTCTTTCCCAGCACGATTGCGCCGGCTTCCATCAGGCGGCGGACGACCGTCGACGAAACGACCGGCGTGTAAGAGAAGGCCGGGCACGCGGCCGTGGTGGGAATGCCGGCGACATCGATGTTGTCCTTCACGGCGAAGGTCATCCCCAGCAGCGGCAACTCCCGCCCCGCGTCCACCGCGGCGGCGATCTCACAAATCTGCGATTCGATATCGTCCGACGTGCATCGGTAAATCCAAACCCCTTTGCCCGGGAATTCATCCGCCCGTGTGACGCTTTCCGCGACGTGCTGGCGGACGCGTTCCATGGAATCGCGTGCGAGAATAGTGCTCGATTGCTTCATGCCGGCTCTCCCCTTTCGGTTATTCAACATCATCCCCGACGACGGTCATTCGGAAGACGTGTGGTTTTTCGGCGGTATCGTGCTTGCGCGGCGGATGGATCAGCGCATCCAGGCGCTGCCGGGTTGCGAGGAATCGCGGATCCATCAGATGTTCGGGCGATCGCGGCCGGGGCACGGGCACTTCGATGATCTCGTGGATCCGCCCGGGCCGGGCATCCAGCACGATGATGCGGTCGGCCAGCAAAATGGCTTCGTCCAGATCGTGCGTGATGAAGATGATGGTGATGTCGATGTTTTTCCAGATTTCAAGCAGATAGCTCTGCATGGAAGCGCGCGTCTGCGCATCGAGCGCGCCGAAGGGCTCATCCATCAGCAGCACGCGCGGGCGGTTCGCCAAGGCGCGTGCGATGGCGACCCGCTGCTTCATGCCGCCGGAGAGCTGATGCGGATAATGGTCGATGAACGGCGTGAGGCCGACGATGTCGACCCACATTTTTGCTTCACCATCGGGTCCGCTGCCCCGCTGCCCCTTCATTTTCAGACCGAACATTACATTCTGCTTGACGGTGAGCCACGGGAACAGCGTGTATCCCTGAAACACCATGCCCCGGTCCGGGCCCGGGCCGGCGACCGGCTTGCCGTCGAGCAGCAGTTCGCCGCTGGTGTGTTGCTCCAGCCCGGCAAGGATGCGGACCAGCGTGCTTTTTCCGCACCCGGATTGGCCGATGATCGTCACAAATTCGCGTCGGTGGACGCCGAAGTTGATATCGCGAAGCGCTTCGACCTTGCCCTGGGTGCCGTCGAAAATCTTGCCGAGGTGATTGGCCTGCAGCACGACCGGGCGCGCGTGCAGCTTGGAGAAGCGGGCGGCCACCTCGGGCGATTGTTCACGATAGTCCGGGAGATTAGCCGTCAACACTGCTCACCTCGACGTGCGGGGTCGCACTTTCAAAACCACTGTGAATCCGGTTCGCCCGCAGCCGGCGAATGAACTGGCGCACCCAGCCCATCTTCCGCCGCGAGTGCCAGGGAAACAGCACATTGCCGAGCCAGCCCAGGAACTGATCGGTAATGAACCCCAACATGCCCAGCACAATGATGCCGACGAATACGTTCGGATAGTTGCGGAACTTGCCCTGTTGATTGATGAACTCGGTGATGCCGGACATTTCACCGATCAATTCGGCGATGGTCAGGTAAACCCAGCCAAAGCCGAGCGCGATGCGCATGTCGGTATACAGCAGCGGCAGCGTCCCGGGGATGACGACATGGCGGATGAGCTTTCGGCGGTTCGCGCCGAGCGTCTGGGCCGCTTCGAGGAGCGACACTTCAAGCCCCCGCGTGGTGTTGGCCGTCACCAGAAGCATGTTGAAGAACAGGCCGATGAAAATGATCGCCACCTTTGGGGCGTCATTGAGGCTGAAGATCGCCACCATCAGGGCGCCGAAGGCAGGCGCCGGCATATACCGCATGAAATCGACGAAGGGCTCGATCAGCTTAGCGAAGAAGTCGAACGTTCCGCACAGCACCCCCAGCGGGATGGCGACGGCAGTCGCCAGGATGAAGCCGTAGAACAGGATCTGGATGCTGTGCAGAATGCGTTCGTACAACCAGGGGGTGCCTTTGCGGTCGGGTGGGCCGAACGCTTTGACCATCGCCTGGGCCACTTCGTGCGGGGCTGGCAGGAAGACCGGGTTCGCCGGCCTTCCCACCATCAGCGGATCGCCCGTTTTGCGCAGGGCGTCCTGCTCCGCATCGAAGTAAGACCGATCCACCCGCTGCCCGGCGGCGTAGTTGTCTGATCCGCCGGCGTCCAGGATCAGGCGCTGCGGGTGCCATATCCACGGCACGTAACTGACCGCACACCAGAGCAGCAACGGTACACAGAATGCGATGGCCTTCAGAACCACCGCACGCTGGGCGGCCAGAGGCTTTCGAACGGCTAGCCAATGGGTGTTTTTCATCGATCACGCATTCCGTTCATCGATCGCCTGTTCAGCAGAAACAACCGCCACTCGAGCTCACCCCGGCCGGCTCATTTATCCATGGAGCCGGCGATCTCTTTGATCAGCGAGGGGTCAAGGTAGGCGCCGGCAGGCTGGGAATCCTTATAGACGGCGTGTTTCACATTGAATTCGTTCGCGACTTTGCCCGAGCCGTAGATGCTCATGAGATCGCTCCCTTTCTTGAAGTGCTCGAGATTTTCCTTCAGATCAAGCAGGTGCGTGCCGGCCATGTTCTTGGCGTAGTCGTTCGGATTCACCTGAACGTGCGACGCCATGATCTTGACGGCGTCCATGTGCGTGGCGGGATCTTTGATGTAGTTGACGGCCTTGATGTAAGCCTTGACCACTTTCACCCAATCCGCGCGATGCGACGCCAGGCTTTCCGGCGACACATAGATGCCGTCGTAGATCAGGCCTTTGGCGTCTGCGCTGGTGAACAGCGGCTTGCTGCCGGCCACCTGCTTGAGCGCTTGGCCGGCGACGGGGTACCAGGCGCCGATCGCATCCACGCCGCCGCTCGCCAGGGCCTGGGGCGTGTCGTTCGTTGGCACGTTGACCAGGGTCACGTCTTCTTCCTTCATGCCGTTGGCTTCCAAGCCCCGAAGGAACAAAAGATTTTCAACCAGGTTCAGTTCCAGGCCCACCTTTTTACCCTTCAGGTCCTTGAACGAGGCAATCCCCGGCTTGCCGACGATCATGTCGTTGCCGTCGGAGTAATCGAGCAAGGCGACACACTTGCTCATTTTCCCCGTGGCGCCGGTCACCATCGCGTCGCCGTTGGTCATCGTGACGGCGTCTACCTTACCGGCGGCGTAGGCTTCCATGCTGGGCAGGTATTCCATCCAGACCAGTTCGACATCGACGCCCTCTTCCTTGAAGAACCCCTTTTCCTTGGCGACGTCCATGGTCGAATAGCCGGGCCAATCCGAATAACCGATCTTGAGCGTGTCGGCTTGAACGCTGTATGCGAAGCCGGCGCAGGTGGCAACAACCGACATGACCAAAGCAGAGACTTTCAGACGCATATAGAGGCTCCTAGAAAAGGACTGGCCACGCTGCCTGTGTCGCGGGCGCGGCCGTGGTTTGGATACGGCGGTGCAAATGGGCCCGTGAGCCCAGGTCGATCGCCAAAAACAGTCAAAGAGTGAGTTGCCGGTGTTCGGGCCAATGCAAGACGCGTCAGATCAGATCGAAGGCCGAGATTTTTTCTCAACACGCGTTGCACCAAAGCGAACCGAAACCGGCAACCTTGGGTCAGCACTTCGTTGATCGGACGGCTGAACGCAGGAAGCGTTCGGGGGCCGAAACTCGATGCGCCACCAATCATCGCGTCGGGTGAGCATCTACGCCGTGCGGCGGGATCAACCTGTCACAGGGCTCTACTGCAAGTTTGATGCCACTACCGCGGATTGCGTGGGCTGCACATCGCGCCGTCAATTATTGGGCACACCCGATTCGCGACGGCCTGCCGTGCCCAGTTCATGCGCGGGGGTCAGCAAGTCGTTGCATCGCACGATCCGAAACCGCTATAAGGTGCCCTCATGCGGCAAGTAACTGACCTGCAGCAATTGACCGGGCTCTGGCGACGACGCGAACTGCGGTGGAGCGACGGACGACGGGATGCGACCACGCAAGTCTGGTGGCTGCAAGCGTCGAAGCACTACGCTGATTTGCGCCTGCCGACCGACGCCGGAACGCCCGAAGGGTTTGCCGGTGAATTACTGCCCGAGGCGGGCGCGTGGCATTGGCGGCGCGACCTGGATTTATCGCCGCCGGGGAAATTCCGCGATATCGGGCGGCTCGCTTTTTTGGATGATGACGACGATCGCATGCTCGAGGAAGGCGTCGAGCAACCCTACACCGAGATCTGGGAAAGAACTGCGCGGGCGACAGAATTGCCAAGCGTCTGGGTCCGGCGCGACGCCGAACGCGTTGTGGGATACCTGGTCGTTGCCGCGGGTTACGCGATGCTGGCGCGGCCGGGTGAGATTTCGCTCGCGCCATGCGAAGGGCCGGCCGCCGAGTGGCGCGTGAGCGAATCGAATGTCGCCTCGCGCCGGGGGCAGTTGTTGCTGGAGCAGCCGCTGGATCGTGCGTGGGAGCGCGTGGAGTAGCGCTACAGCATGATCGCCCCACCGCTGGGGCTCAGGCATTGACCGGTGTAATAACTTCCCCCACTGCCGGCGAGAAAGAGTGCGGTGGCGGCGACTTCATGCGGCTGTCCGATGCGGCCGAGCGGGAGCCCCCGCATCTCCTCGGCGATTTCATCGGCCGTCATGCACTCCAGGCTCACCATCTGCGTGTCGATCGGCCCGGGGGCGATCGCATTGACGCGAATCTTGGGCGCAAACTCGCGGGCCCACGCACGCGTCATTGAAAGCACCGCGCCTTTACTCGCACAGTAGGCGGAATATCGGGCCCGTCCCAGATAGGCGAGCTCTGATGCAATGTTGATGACGCAACCCTTGGCTTGGCTCTGCATGCGACGAATCGATTCGCGGCCGATCAGGAAGGTGCCGCGTGCGTTGATGCCGATCACCCGATCGAATTGCTCCACCGACGTTTCCAGAAGCGGCTGAATCACCTGGATGCCCGCGCATTGCACAACGGCATCCAGTCCGCCCAGGCTTGCGTCGATCGATTGGAACAGCCTGAGGACGTCGGATTCATCGGCGACATCACCGCGGACGGAAAGCGGATAGGCGACGCCAGGTGCCTCGCGATCGAAGACGGCGACGGTCGCTCCGGCGGCCGCAAACGCAGCGGCTACCGCTCGGCCGATGCCCGCGGCGGCCCCGGTCACCAGCACGCGTTGGCCGGCGAGATCGGCCGGTGCGTTGCTCATGATTCTCCTCGAAAGACCGAGCGAATGGCGGCAGCGATGTCGGCGGCCGCCTGCTCGGCCATGACCCGGCCCTTATCAGGCGATGAGCCGGCCGCCGTGATCAACGCGCCGGATTCCGGCACATGGTGACGCAAAGGCGGAAACACGTCGTACGGCGGCGGATTGGCCGAGGGATTGCTCGGCACCAGCGATTCGCGAACCAGTTCCGGCCGAAAGTGCATCATCAGCGACGTTTCAATCACGGCCGCGTGTTCCAGTGCGATGCCGGAATAGTCGCCCGACGGGAACACGTATT
>JBQCCH010000179.1:0-3638 GCA_051962375.1 Tepidisphaeraceae bacterium | reverse complement strand
GGCGCGGTGCGGATCAAAGCCGGGTTCGGTCGGTGCGACGGTCGGTGCGACGGTCGGCGCCTCGCCCGATTCGATGCGCTTGAAGGACCAGCCCTGGTTGAGCGGGGCGATGATCCGCGGGCCGCTGGTAACGGCTTGCGGATTAGCCTGGATTGATTGGCGTTGGGACGCGGCGGGGGTGATCGTCATCGGGTGCTCTAGAAAAACGCGTCACGGTCGTGCAAACACGGAAAGCGCCGGCAACGGGTCGCCGTTGGAGTCGAACAGCGCTTCCGCGCCGTTTCGCCAGATCTTCAGTCCGGGCACTTGGATGGAATCCGGGTACCACCAGCAATAGCCCAGGCCGTGATGCGCTGGGATGTGGGCCAGCAGGTCGTGGACGTCGCTGAGGAACTGGCGTTGCCCGTCGGGTGTCGTCGGCCATTGCATGGTGTCGTGGCCTTCAATGTCGGTGACGGGCTTCCAGGCGTAAGCCACTTCCGCCAGCAGGATATCCTTGCCGAAGGTTTTGACCAGTTCGTCGGCGTTCTTTTTCAGGGCGGCGATCGAGTCGTTCCAGGCGGGGTAAAAGCTCAGGCCGATGATGTCGAAGGGGATGGCGTCGCCGCCGTGCTTTTTCAGTTCGCCGAAGAACCAGGTCGGCAGGCCGTCGCGTCCGCCGCCGTGGATGTGGAGGACGACGCGGATGGGTTTGCCGGGTTGTTCCGCCGCGTGAACGGCTTTCGCGCCGGCGGTGAGCAGGCGGACGAAGTTTCGCCAGCGCGTGGGTTCGTCGGCCTTCGGGCCGCTGGAAAGATGAGCGTCGGGCCAGAGGATGCCGCTGGTGATTTCGTTGCCCACCTGCACCATGTCCGGCGCCGCGCCGGCGGCCTGAAGGTGATGGATGACCTCGGTGGTGTAGTCGCCGACGCGTTTCACCAGCGCGTCAAAATCCAGGTCTTTCCAGGCGGCCGGCTTGGTTTGGTGGCTGGGGTCGGCCCAAGTGTCGGAATAATGCAGATCCAGCAGGAACATGCCGCCAGCCGCCTTAATGCGTTGGCCGAGCGAGGTGACCATCGCCAGGTTTTGGGTCGCCCCGTAGTTGTGCTTGAAATCAGGATCGGGATCGACGAACAGTCGCACGCGATAGAGAGAGCAGCCGTGCTCGCGGAGGATCTTGATCTCGTCGCCGGGCTTGCCGTGATCACGGAAAATGCCGCCGGCCTTTTCGATGTCGGGGAGTCCGGAGACATCGGCACCGCTGAGCACGGGCGAGGTTTGCGCGACGGCGGCACGCGTCAGAGTGCTGCTCGACAGCGCGGCGGCGGCCAGGACGAATGCGATTGGGAGTGAGAACAGGCGCTGAAGGAGACTCATGCGCGGATCCTTGGGTCGAGAGGATTTAGCCGGGGAAGCGTTCATCGACGGCAGAGCCGTCGGGCGCGTGGATGGAGAAGACGGCGTTGGCCTTGGGATCACCGTAGCTGATCCACGTGCCGCCGCCGGCGGGTTTGACGAGGACGCCTTGCTTGCTGAAGCCCGGGTCATGAAACAGGCCGACCGATTCCGGCGGAAGCTGTTTTTTTGCCGCTTCCGCGATGGCGGCTTCAAGCTTGGCCTTGGCGGCGGGGGTGAACTTCGCCAGGTAGGCGCAGAACGATTTGCCGCCGTTGTCGTAGGTGTAGACGTGGGCCACGACGGCTTGCTTGCCGTTGTGATCGAAGGGGGCGACTTTCGTGGCGCTGTCGACAAACCACGTTTGCCCGTCGTCATCGGAGTAAAAGGCCTTCGAAAGATCGGCCTGCTTCTCGGGCCAGTAGGTGGAGGCGAGGATCGCCGCCGCCGTCAGGATGAAGAGCGCGGTCACGGAAATGCCGACGATCGGTTTGCCGCTGATCTTTTCACGAAGGCTCATGATTTCCTTTCCGTAACCCGCGATCGGCCGGCGATCAAACCGCGTGGGGCTCACGGCGCGTTCAGGCAGATGTCCTTCGCGACGACGGTGCCGAGCTTGCGCGGTTCGACGTGTCCGTCGCAGAAGAGGAAGTTGGCGGTGGTGTTGCGCATGTGGCGGAAGCGCATGGCGCAGGAATCCGATCCGCCGATGCCGTTGTAAGTGCCGTTGGTGTAGTCGGTGTTGGCGGCCTTCAGGTAGGAAGGGGTGACGCTGCCGGCGGCCTGGCTGCTGGGGCTGCCCCCCACGCCTACGGGCGCGCCGATGGCGATGGGAGTGTTGTACCAGGCGGGCTGATAGGTGTTTTGCACGGGCGAGGGATAGAGGAGCCCATGCCCGCCGTAGATGCCGTAATTATCGATCGAGCCGGCGTAAGGGTGATAGCAGCCGTAATTGGTGCCGTTGGTGATTTCACACGGGCCGCACCAGACCATCATGACCTCGGCGGCGCGTTTGATGCCCGACAGCTGGCGCGGCCGCCAGCCGTTGGTGTTGCCCGTGAGCGGGTCCCAGATGCCGATCGCGCCGAGCGCCCGGATATTGCCCATGTAGGCGTTGGAGCGGTCGTACCAGTTGTCACTGGGGGTGTCGCGGTCGTGGAAGATGGCGGCCGTGCGAGCGGGGGTGAAGGCGATCGCCGACGCCGGCTGGCCCGGGAAGGGCGTGGTGGCATACACACGCGGGTGCTGGGACTGGAGCGTGAGCGTGTCGGCGAAATGGGTGTAGTTGGTGTCGTTCCAGACGACGGGCGTTCGGCCGCGGCTGTCGGTGGCGTACATCTGGATGAGCTGCCCGATGCCGTGCAGGTTCGATTGGCAGGTGATCAGCGACGCCTGCGCCCGCGCCTTGGTGAGCGAGGGAAGCAGGATCGAAATCAAGAGCGCGATGATGCCGATGACCACGAGCAATTCGACGAGGGTAAAACCGCGCGCGGTGAGGCCGCGTAAGCCGACATCGCGTGAGGGGAGTGGGGTCCGCATGAGAATCCTCCGAGCCAGGTGCCGCTCACAGCAGGCTTTCCGACCGCCAGGTGGAAAGGCCGTCAATTGATCAATCTAACTACCGATCAATCGACACGGTAAAGCGTACGGGACGGGCGGCCGCGGCGCATGCGTCTTTACGAATTTTGGCTTTCAAATTGCGACAGAGGGCGAATCCGGATTTTGGCCGACTTTTTGAGGGCCCGGCGGTACAACCGTGCAGGGGGCGGCGGACGCGCGGCGGGGGACGCGGGCGGGGTGGTTCTTTGGCAAGTGAAGAGCAGGCGTTTTTCGCTCGGGGGCGCGACGGAAGGCGTGAGCGGGGGGATGGGTTTTAGGGCGCGTGTTTCGCTTTGGTTTTGCACGTTTTCAAGGGCGATAAGTCACGTGGCGGTCTGGGCAAGGGCCGTCGCACTGGCGCGCAGGTGGCGAGGATCGACAACGCGTGGCCGGGCCGGACGTTGGGCCGGAAAAGGGGGCGAAAGTGCGAATAAAAATGGCAGGAACGGCCGACGGAGCGTTTTGGAGACTTAGGCCAATCGATCCCAATCGCGCCTTAGGTGATGGCATGAGAGAGGCAGCGTGTGGGGCGGCCCGATCGAGCGCTGCTTCTGGCGCGGCGGTATTTCGCTAGGATGCGGCGATGCCCTCCCGGGAAGACATCCTTTTTGAATATCTGGAGCGACTCGCTTACGCCCCGTACCCCGTGCAGGAAGAAGCGCTGT
>JBQCCH010000178.1:0-2391 GCA_051962375.1 Tepidisphaeraceae bacterium | reverse complement strand
CGATCACATCTGAGAGTATACCGATTCTTGCGACTACCACTCGCTGGCAACGCCCTTTCAGGAGCGCCGGCCGTCGCGAACACACGGTCACTCGCAGCCGGCCTACGCTTAGCCATGACCCCGATGCAGCGCGCGATCGATCTGGCGGTCGCGGCCCACCGAACGATGGAAGATCCGCCGGGGGAGCCGTACATCCTGCACCCCATGCGGGTGATGCTGCGCTTCGACGATCCGCTGCTGATGGCCGTCGCCGGGCGAGCCGACGGCGTTCAAGGTCATGCTCAACGGCAACGGCAACGGCTGACTGACCCTCTTGTGGAAGTGCAAGAACCCGCGCGGCACGACCGGGACGGTCTACCAGGTCTGGCGACGGATCGGCGGCGGCGCGTTCGACTCCATCGGCACAACGGGAATCAAGCACTTCACCGACCCGACACTCCCCGAAGGCTCGACCGGCGTGACGTACGGCGTCCAAGCCGTCACCTCGACCCAGCACGGCCCGTCCGGACAGTTCAACCCCAACGTCGGCCTGAGCGCACCGACAATGGCGTTGCGGATGGCGGGGTAAGGGGAATACGGAATGATGAATGACCACTGAAAAATTGACCACTGACAAATGACCATTGACCACTCACCATTGGCCGATGACCGCCGACAGTCCCCCGGGGGACGGTCGGCGGAAATGAAGTCGTCGCCGGGTGCCAGGTCGACCGGGGCGCACACCGATTGGCAGAACACAACGCCCGCGCGAGCAGAAGCCCGCGCGGGCGTTGTGGTGTCTGGGGATCAATCCTCCGGCCGTTCGCCCTCGTCGGCCATGCGGACGATCTTGGGGTCGAACCGGCCGACGATGTCGACCAGGTCGGTCTGCTGGGCCAGGACCTGTTCGATGTCCTTGTACGCCAGCGGGTTCTCGTCGATACCCGCCGACAGCAATTGGACGCCGCGCTCTTTGAGCATCGGTCGGATGTGCGCCCAGCGGAACTGGGCCTTGGCGGCGGTGCGGCTCATCGCCCGGCCGGCGCCGTGGCTGGCGCTGTTGAGCGAGGCCTCGTTGCCGCGGCCGCGTACCACGAACCCCGGCGCCGCCATGCTGCCGGGGATCACGCCCAGCACGCCCGCACCGGCGGGAGTGGCGCCCTTCCGGTGGACGATCAACTCCCGGCCGTCGTGGATCTCCCGCCAGGCGAAGTTGTGGTGGTTCTCCACGCCCGCCAGCACCTTCGAGTTCAACGCCTGAGCCACCTTGCGGTGGATGACCGCGTGGTTGGCGGCGGCGTAGTCGCCCATCAGGTTCATGGCGGCCATGTACTCCTGGCCGGGCTCGGTGTCGAGGTCGAGCCACGCCAGGTGCTTCAGGTAGTCCGGCAGTTCCGGGTGGAGCGACATCGCCAGGCGCGAGTAGTGCTGGGCGATCATCGCCCCCGAGCCGCGTGAGCCCGAGTGCGACAGCACCGCGACATATTCGCCCGCCGCCAGGCCCAGGTCGTCGGCCGGCAGCGTAAGGATGCCGAACTCGACGAAGTGGTTCCCGGAGCCGCTGGTGCCGAGCTGGCCCGGCGCCTTCTCGGCGCGCAGCTTGCGGACCAGCGGCGTGATCGACCAGTCGGCATCAAGCACGGCGTGGTCTTCCCGACGTCGCAGGGTCGCGCCCGTGCCGAACTGCGTCTCACGACGCAGAACGTTGGCGAGGCGCTCGCGGCTCTTTTCCAGGTCGGCCGCCGGGATGTCCAGCACGCTCAGTTTCATGCGACACGCGATGTCCACGCCCACGGCGTAGGGGATGACGCAGTTCTCGGTCGCCAGCACGCCACCGATCGGCAGGCCGTATCCCTGGTGGGCGTCGGGCATCAGCGCCCCGCGCACCGAGACCGGCAGGCGGGTGGCGTTGTCCATCTGCTTGAGCGCACCGGCCTCCAGCCCTTCGCCCCAGATGGCGCAGGGGGCCGGTGATTCGCGCTCGACGAAGTACGGCCGGGCCGCGTCTTGGATCAGGGCGGCGGGGAGGCCGGTCAGCCGGGCGTCGGAGGCGTACGACAGCGGGTTCGCCAGCACGTCGGCCAGCAACTGCAGGACTTCCGTCTCGCTCATCCCGGCCCGCATCAGGTGCTTGGCGACGCGCAAGGCGTGCCCGCAGAGGGGGCCCTCGCGGTAGCCGATCTGGGTTAAATCATGTCCGTTCATGGGTGTCTCTCCTGTCACTGTCGCGATCATCCGTGGCGGTCAGCCGTGAGCGGGAGCGAGCGCCCATCGCTTCCGAACGTTTCGCGTTTCGGATCGCAGCAGGGCGCTCACTGTCGTTCGCGGCGGATCGGTCGATGATCAGGCTGCGACGGTTGGGTTGTCGATACAAGTTTTATCCGGGGCGACCGGTCCACGACCGCGAACGGG
>JBQCCH010000177.1:0-2312 GCA_051962375.1 Tepidisphaeraceae bacterium | reverse complement strand
CGAAAAATTCGTCGTTTGAATTCCCTGTCCGATAACCCTACCATCGGCCCAACAGTTCTTTCGAAGCAGCACACGTCGTATCGCTCTCGAAGCAGCCAAATCCAAACGCGAGGAGTCGCATGCCTGTGGGGACCCGCAGTCGTTTTGCAGTGGAAAGCCTGGATGCCCGGCGGATGTTCACGGATGTGCTCAATGCCTCCGTCAACGCGGCTCAAACCTACCAAACCATCGATGCCATCGGCGCCGCCACCGCCAGCGCGTCGCAATACTCCGGCTATCGCCAGGCCTCGTTCTACAACAACCTCGTCGGCGACCTGGGCCTGACTGCCGTCCGCTCCGCGCTTGAGCCGGGCTGGGAGCCCGTCAACGATGACGCCAATCCCAACACCACCGATCTCGCCAACTTCAACGACGCCGCCATCGCCAACACGATGCAGTTCTTTCAGCAGATGAAAGCGCGCGGCGTCAACACCTTCCTGCTGTCGGTCTTCAGCGCCCCGGCCTGGATGAAAACCAACGACGCCACCCTCAGCGGCGGCCAGCTTCGCCCCGACATGCGCGACGAATTCGCCGAGTTCGTCACCTCCGCCGTCCTCCAGGCGAAGCAAAAATACGGCGTCGACATCACCGCCGTCTCCATCGCCAACGAGCCCTGGTTCACCGAATCCTTCAATTCGATGGTTTGGACCCCGTCCGAACTGCGTGACACCATCAAGGTCGTCGCCGCCCGCTTCAAGCAGGCCGGCCTCGCCACGCAGATCGTCGCGCCGGAAGAAGTCTCCAGCATCTACCGCGAAACGCAGTACCTCAACACCATCGCCGCCGACCCGGAAGCCAATGCCGACGTGCCGATCTGGGGCACGCACTACATCAACGAGCAGGACGGCAAAACCCTCGCCGCCAACGCGGCCGCCAACGGCAAAAAAATCTGGTACACCGAAGTCGGCGATGGCTCTGCCGATCTCGCCGGCGCCATGGGGCTCGCCCGCGGGATCGATTCGGCCCTGCTCAAAGGCAACGCCTCCGCCTGGTTTAATTGGCAGATCACCGGGTCGAATGCCAACGAAACCCTGATGAACGGCACCACGCCGAACCTCAAGTACTATGCCCTCAAGCAGTTCGCCCACTGGGTACGCCCCGGCATGGTGCGCGTCGGCACCGCCTACAGCGGCGACGCCGTCCGCGTGGCGGCCTTCAAAGATCCGTCCACCGATGCCCTCAGCATCGTCCTGAGCAACAATCGCACCACCGATGTCGATGTCTCCCTCTCGCTGAACGGCACCGAAATCCCGGCCGAATTTCAGCAGTATCGCACGAGCGCCACCGAAAATTGCGTCACGCTCGATCCGATCACCGGCGCCGCGACCATCACCGTTCACATGCCCGCCGGCAGCATCACCACGCTCTACGCCGGCCCTGACCTGCCGATGCCGACCAACACCACGGCCGCGTCGTTCGTCGCCGCCCAAGGGCCGGCCGGCGCTTACCTGACCGATGCCCTGCACACCGCCGCCTTCAAGGGCGATCTCACGACCGTCAAGCAGCTCATCGCCGACGGCGCAGACGTCAATTCCGTCGCTCCCAACGGCTGGACGCCCCTCTTCGAAGCGGCCGCCTCCTCCTACAACAAGTCCGACCAGATCATCACCGCGCTCCTGCAGGCGGGCGCCGATCCGCAGCACCGCGACCTCAACGGCATGACCGCGCTGCACGTCGCCGCCATGAGTGAGATCCCCGCGTTCGGCACCGTCAGTTCCATCGCCGCCAACCGCATCAACCTGCTCATCGCCGCCGGCATCGACGTCAACGCGCTCGACAACTTCGGCCGCACCGCCCTGCATTACGCGGCCATGTTCCCCAAGCTCGGCGGCGATCTGGTGACCGCCGATCTCAGCCCCATCCAGGCATTGCTCGACGCCCACGCCAGCACCACCATCCAAGACCTCACCGGCCGAACCCCGCTCGACTGGGCTAAGGCCGAAAGCGCCACGCAGGCCGTCGACTTGCTCAGTCCCACCGGCAATCTCCAGGTCACGCTCTTCAGCGACAACAACGCCAACGGCATCCAGGACGCCGGCGAAGCGCCCCTGGCCAATGTCAGCGTCTATCTCGACCTGAACAACGACAGCCTGCAAGACCCCACCGAGCCGGTCCTCACCACCGATGCCAATGGCGTTGTCCTGTTCGGCAATTTGCACGTTGGCGCGTATACCGTGCGTCCCGTCAGCACGCCTTCCAATTATCAAGCGCCAACGGACGATCCCTCATTCACCGTCAGCTCCGATGCCACCACGACCGGCGGCTTCCCGTTC
>JBQCCH010000176.1:0-2059 GCA_051962375.1 Tepidisphaeraceae bacterium | reverse complement strand
GGCGCGGCGTGTCCTGCGGCGCGGGCGGTTGGGTCGGTGTCGGCTTCGGCAACGTCGGGGGCGTCGGCGTGGGCTCGGGCGCGGGTTTGGGCTTCGGCGGCACGGGGGCCGAGGGCGTGTCAGACGCATTGCCGGCGCCTGTCGTGCGATCGCTCGGCCGGATCGGATGCACGTTCCGGTCATCCCGCGGTTGCCCGGCATCGGGCGCGTTGCCGCGCGTCGGCGTGTTCTGACGATCCGTGTCCGAATGATCCCCGTTTGGACGATCAGGGGTCGAACGATCATCGTGCGAACGATCGTCATTCGACCGGTCCGGCCGGTTCGTGTCGTTGTCGGGAGTGCCGTTGTTTCGATCGCGCGGGTTGTTCTGGATGGGCAGATCGCGGCGCGGGTCTTGCGGGCGCACGGGCGCGATGCCGCGATGGTCGGCGTCGGGCGTGGCCGATGCGTTGGGCAGACGCGGTGAAGCGGCGTTCGGCAGATTCGGCGAGACCGTGTTCGGCAGCCGCGGCGACACCGTATTGGGCAAATTGGGGGAAACGGTATTCGGCAAGCGCGGGCTGGCGGCATTGGGCAGTTGCGCGGGCCGTCCGAACCGCTGGGCGGTGGTGGCATCGGGATAGGCGACGCCCCGCCGGTGCGTCGGGTCGTGCCGCCAGGTCACGCGGCTGTTGTTGTCATCGCGATGATCGCGATTCGGTGCACCCCGATCGCCGGGGCCGCGATCCCCACCACTGCGTGGATCGTTGTTGCGCCCGTCGTTGTCTCGGTCGCGGTTGTCGCGCCCGTCATTGTCTCGGTTGTGCCGATAGTGTTGATCGATGTAGCGATCCGAATCGAAGCGGGGATTGAGCGTGCTGTGGCGATGCGGGTCGAGATCGAGATCATGTCGGGCCCAATCGGGCTCGCCCCAGGCATAGCCCCACGCGGGGCCGCAGGTGTAGCGGTCGCCGAACCTGATGCCGTTGGTCGGCACGTAGTTGTGCGGGTGCCAGAACCAGGGATGCGTGCGGTAGCGCCAATTGCCGTAGACGACGAACGGGTCGTACACGGGCACGTAGACGTATTGAGGCGACGTTTCCTGAATTTCGATGTACTGCGGCACCGGCGGGTTGGTGGCGCCGTCGTTGTAAGCGTTTTCGTAGGTGATGTTTTGCTGGGCGGTGGATCGCAGCGTGCCCGCCTGCTGCGCCTGGGCGCGCAAGCGCTGGACGGAATTCATGACGTCGGCCTGCTGAGCGAGGAAGGCGTCGCCGAGGCGGATGGTCCAATCGAGCTTGTCATCCATCATCTGCAGCACGCTGGGCGTATTGACGAGCGACTTCACGCTCGGATCCCAAGACTGCTGGTTGAGCGCGTCGGCCAGTGCGTCGCCGGTGAGGGTGGCGTTCGCCTGCAGCCAGCGGTTCGCCTGGACGACTTCGAGCGGATAGGTCGAGGCCATCAACACCTGCGAGAGCAGCGAATCCGGGTAGAGCGCGACGGGGGCGAGCAGCGTATCGAGATCTTCGACGGACAATGGGGCTTGCTGGCTGGAGTCATCGGTGGCGCCGGGCGTTGCGTCGGTGGCCGGGTTATCGCTCATCGAAGCGGGCGCGGGAGCATTGCCCGGCCCGATGGAGATGGGCGGCGATTGCTGGGCGTACAGCGTGCCGCAGGCGCTCAGGGCGGCCAAAGCGAGCGCGAGGCGACGAGTGGGTGTGAAGGTATGCATGATCCGTTCCCAAGCTTTCCTGCCGGGGCTTCGCGTGAAGCCCGCAACAGGATGGTAGACCCTGCGGAAAGTCGGGCGTTAGCGTGAAGAAGGATTTAGGCTGGGCTCATGTCAGGGCATCCAGCGCCCGCCGCGTTCAGGGGGCGTGAACGCGGCGGGCGGTTGGATGGTTGGGCCATTGCGTGATCGGCGAGGAGCCGCGGTGGGTGGCGGCTATCGGGATGGCGCCGTCGCGGGGGCGGGATCCCAATGCTTGGCGTGGACGATTTTTGCGGCCAGGTCATGCCAGCGCGGGTCGCCGGTGGCGGCGGCGGACATGAGGAAGGCTTGTACGGCGTTTTTGTA
>JBQCCH010000175.1:0-2378 GCA_051962375.1 Tepidisphaeraceae bacterium | reverse complement strand
GATCCCCACGACTTCGTGATCCAAAATGAGGCGTATCGCGTTCCCGACGCCAATGTACGAACCCAGTTGGCACGTATCGCCAAGGCGGCTGGGATCAGACTCTGGGGGAAGCCGTGGCAGAACATGCGTGCCACCCGCGAGACGGAGTTGATCGAGCGCCTGAATCTGAAGGAAGCCTGCACGATCATCGGGAACTCCGAGATTGTGGCTTTGCAGCACTATCAAATGCTCCGACCGCAGTTCATGGAATCCGCGATTGAGCGTGATCAAAAGGCTCGTCAGGGGGCGCAAATGGGGGCGCAACCGAATCAGGAAACGGCCGGAAACGAGGGAAAACCGAAGGACGAGCCGAAAGGCGAATTTGACGTAAGTGAAGAAAGTGGCCGGAGTTAGCCGTTAGTTTCCGCTAGATGGAGCGGAACTCCTATTGAGGGTATGGGCGATACAGGACTCGAACCTGTGACCTCAGGTGTGTGATACCTGCGTTCTAGCCAGCTGAACTAATCGCCCGGCGGTCGAGGGGTTAAATTAATCGGGACGGCCATGGATTGCAACTCCGCGGTGTGGCTGGGGGAGCGGAGCGAGCGCAGCACGTACCAGGGCATCCAGATCAGGCAGCGAGCGGTGACGGTCAGGATCGTCGCGTAAATGATGCCTTTCAGGCCGAGCGAGGTTTGGGTGATCAGGAGCAGGGCCAGGGCGACATTGGTGAGGCCGCCGATGAGGGCGGCGAGGGTGTAGGCGCGGTGGCGTCCGATGCCGAAAAGGATGCTCCGGCCGACGCCGGCGCTGCCGCCGATCACGGTGTGGATCATCACCAGGGGCAGGATCGCTTGCGTGGCGGGCAGGGGGTTCCCAAACCAGAGGCGGAAGACGGGGTCGGCCAGCACGCAAAGCACGGTGGCGCCACCGGCGAGCAGGGCGGCGCTGGTGAGCGATCCGAGCAGATAATACCGGCGGACCGTCGCCCGATCGCCGGCGCCGTGGGCGATGGCCGATTTGGGCAGCAGGACGTTGGCCAGCCCGGTGACGCCCAGGAGCAGGCCGGCATCAATGTGCAGGAGCGGGGCGTAGGTCGCCAGGGCGAAGGTTCCCAGAAAATGCTCAATCAGAAACTGGTTGGCTGGCGCGTAGAGCAGGTCGGCGCACTGGGCGAGCAGGAGGATGGCTCCCGTGCCGAGCAGCAGGCGCGCCAGTCGCCCATCGAATGCCACCGCCTGCTTCAGGTGCGATGGGCCCTCGACCGCGATGAATCGCGCCCCCAGCAGTCCGACATTGGCGATCAGATAGGCGATCGCCGCGTGGGTCAGCAGCGGGCGGTCGCCCCGGCTGAGGGGGATCGCCGCGATGGTGAGGATCACCCAGGCGGCTTCGGTCGCCGCCTGCAGCAGGTTGTCGCGGGGGAGCCGTCCGTCCGTTTGCAGCCGAGCGCCCAGGACGTCGCTCATCAGTCGCACGCCCGTCGCTGCCAGAAACGGGTAGACGCTGTGTCGCACGTCCACCCAGAACCGGCTCGCGTCCTGCCCGATCATCGTCAGCAATCCCAGCACCGCCAGCGCGACGGCCACCGCCGTGGCGATCAGGAAGCCCGTGATGAGCAGCCGCGGCTCGCCGGCCGGTGGGGCGTTTGTGAGTTTCTCCTCGCGCGGGAGCAGGATCACCAGTGCCGGCGCCAGGCCCAGGCCGCTGACCATGACCACCGTCAGGATCGCCCGCTGAAACGAAAGGGCCGCAAAGGCGATCTCCCCATCGTGCCGAAACACCAGCCCCGCGACCACCGCCCAGCTCGCCACCCGGGCAAAACTTGCGGCGTAAGCGGTGGCGAGGTCGCGTTTCATGGTCGGTCGTCGTTCGTGAAGGGTCGATGCTGATCAATCGATGCCTGATCACGTGCGTATTCTTCAAGCCTCGACGATCCACGATCACCGATCAACTCACGCCGCACGCCGCGTGAGCCGCTCGAACGGGTGAAGCAGCAGGCTCGTGTGCTCCGAGTCGGCCGGCCGCGTGGCGCGGAGGGTCATCTGGATCGCCGTCGCCGTCAGCAGGATGACGGTCAGGTTCACGTGCGTCAGGTTCGCCATCCCGGGGTTGATGAGCATCCACGCATAGAGGGCGATCCAACTGCGGGCGAGCCATTTTTCCTGCGCGGTCGGCTCGTGATCGATTGGCCGCGCCAGCACTTCGGCGGCCAGCAGCGTCGCGGGGATCGACAGCAGCAGCAAGTCGTAATCGAAGTAAAACGGCATCAGCAGCGGCGCGCAGCAGATGGTGCTGGCGATCAGCCGGTCGCGCCAGGTTTTTTGCGTGAACCGCGACCAGCAATCCTCCCCGCCCGAGCGCCCCAGGTGCGACAGCACCGCCCGCGCCAGCAATCC
>JBQCCH010000174.1:0-6251 GCA_051962375.1 Tepidisphaeraceae bacterium | reverse complement strand
TTCCCGGGCCACCAGGTGATCAGCGGAATGCGGGTGCCGCCTTCAAACACGCTGTATTTCCCCGCCCGATACGGACCGGCCGGCTTGTGGTCGCCGATTTTTTCAACCGCCCCATCCTTATACCCATCATCCAGCACCGGGCCATTGTCGCTGCTGAGAATGACCAGCGTGTTGTCCAGCAGCTTTCGCTTGCGCAGCGAATCCATCACTTGCCCGACCATCCAGTCCAATTCCACGATCGCGTCCCCGCGCGGCCCCATCGTCGTTTTGCCCTTGAATTGCTCATTCGGCACACGCGGCACGTGAATGTCCTGCGCGGCCAGGTACAGAAAGAACGGGTGCGTCGTGTCCTGATCGACAAAGGAAATCGCTTTGTCCGTAAATGTTTTGGCCATCTGGTCGTCTTGCCAGAGTGCGGAATGCCCGCCTTTCATGAACCCGATGCGCGGGATGCCGTGGATCACCGCATCGTTGTGCTCGTGCGACCAATCCATCGCGAGCGAGGCGCGGTCTTCCTTGCCGACCGGTTCGCCGGGGAAGGGCGTTTCGTAACTCACTTCGATCGGGTCGCTCGTATCGAGCCCCACGACGCGATGTCCCTCCACATACACGCACGGCACACGGTCGCCCGTAGCCGCCATGATGAATGAATAATCAAAGCCCACTTCCATCGGTCCGGGCTTGATGTCGTCATTCCAATTCAGCGGCTGCGTGCCTTCCCCCAGGCCCAGGTGCCACTTGCCCACCGCGCCCGTTCGATAGCCCGCCCGCTTGAGCATGGCCGGCAAGGTCTCGCGACCGGGATGGATGATCAGCTTGGCGTCGCCCTGCAAGATTTTCACGCCCTGCTGACGAAACGCATAAGAGCCCGTCAACAGCGAGTACCGCGACGGCGTGCACGTGGCCGACGACGCATAGGCGTTCGTAAACCGCAAGCCCTCGGACGCGAGTCGATCAATATTCGGCGTGCTGACCGCTTTGGCGCCATAGCAACTCAGATCGCCGTAGCCGACGTCATCCCCATAGATGAACACGATGTTCGGATGATCCGCCGGGGTCGGTTGGGGCGCAGCCGCGAACGCCGAAACGCCACATGAAACGATCGTCGATAACGCCATCGCTAACTGCTTCATCGCTCCTCCGCTTTGGTCTCGGTCGCCACAGGCCGTGCGCGACGCCGCCGTGCGAGAGCCCCCGCCACCAAGCCGCCGGCGATCCAGCTCGGTTCGGGAACGCCCGTCGCCCGGGCATAATCGACATTAAAATCATTCACGCTCACGGCCGCCCCTGAAGTCGAATGCCCGTAATTTGTCCGGAGCAATGCCAGATCGACTGAATTCGTCAGGCCGTCGCCGGTCACAACGCCGGTGGCCCACGAGCCGTTGACGTGCCCGGCGTCGTGCACCATCAGCAACAGGTCCGCGTAGTCCACCTTCCCATCCAGGTTCAAGTCGCCGCCGAGTGTCTGGACCAGCATGACCGCCGTCGGCGAATAGGTGACGGCCAACGCTCGGCTGGGATCGCCCGTGAGGGTCACGCCGTTGACGGTCGCAAAGATGCCGCTCACTGCATTGCCGCTGATCAATGGAATCGGCGTCAAATCCGGCAAGGCTCCAGCGACCGACAGGGACAGAACCCCATTGAGAAGCACGGACGACGTTGACTGCAGGCTGTCACTGCCGGCTACGCTGAGGTGCAGTTGCACGGTCGCACCGGACTGGAGCGTGAGCGGCGCCGAAAAATGCAACTGGGACGCGTTCGACGCAATCTTGGCCGGCGCCAACGTGCCGGCAACGGTGGTCGGCGCGCCGATGGAGCCGTCGCCGGTGAGGAAAGCGCCTTTCGCAATCGTCAGCCCGCCGGTACCCGTCGCGCTGCCGTCTGCGTTCGAGACTTGCAACGTTCCGCTGCTGATCGTCACCACGCCGGTATTAAGGCCCGGCTGAGTGATTCGGAAGGTTCCCGCGCCGGTTTTCGTCAAATTCGCGCTGCCACTGAGCGCTCCATTCAATGTCAGATCGCCGGCCACATTGAACGTGCTGCCAGTGTTGCTGACGATCAGCGCGCCATTCAGCGTGTGGGTTCCATTCAAGACATTAAACGCGCCGGCCGCCAGTTGAACATCGTTGTTGATCGTCACGCCGGTGTCGCCCGTTTGCGACAGCGAGATGGACGATCCCGCCTCCGTTTTCATCAGGCCGGCGCCGGTGACGGTGGCGCCGTTCATCAAAGCCAGCGTGCCCGCCTTCACAAACAGCTGCCCGTCATTGGTCACGGGAATGCCGTCGAAGGTGATGGCATTGGTTCCATATTTCCGGAGCGTCGCCCCGCTTCGAACGCGCACCCAGCCGTTCTGCACCGTCCAGTCGGTCGAGCCCTGCACTTCGGAGAACCCGTCGATCGCGTCAATGAATCGAAGGCTGCACGGCACGCCGGTATTGTTCTGCAGCGTGCCGCCGTGCAGGTAAAAGGTGTCGTCTCCTTCATGGCCATCCAGATTGAGAGTCGTGCCCTCGAAGTAGGATCGGCCGTTGTAGAGATCGCCGAGGCTGCTGGGAGTAAACGGCGTTCCATCGCCGAGCGATGTGGCCGAATTCCAGTTCCACCAGGAATAGCGCTGCACATAACTCAGGCTGTCGAGCGTCGGCAGCGCGGCGGCGAGGAATGTGCTGTTCATCGCCGGCGTGACGGGGTTTACGCCGTTGGTGAAATCGACCCCGCCGAATTCGGTAATCCAGACGGGCAGCGTCTGGCCGCCGACCGTGTAGGTATTGTGATAATATTGAACGGAACTGATGAAGTTGCTCGCCGCATTCGTCGGCCGAACGTCGCCGTACCAGTGAAAGGCAATCGCATCCAGGCGGTAATTCAGCCGATTGATCTCACTGATGAAGCTCGACATCCAGGCGCGCCCCGCCGCCGTATCCGACACCGCCGGGCTCACCAATTTCCGTGGCGAACCATCCGGATTCTTCAACTGCATCAATTGCGGCCACAACGCGATCGCCTGGGAGACGGTCATGTTTGCCTGATCCGTCCGTTCCGGCTCATTGAATCCGAGCACGTACGTTGAGGTGGTGTTGTTCACCAGCTGGCTGTAATTCGACGGATTGGTGATCGCCCCGCCGCTCCACGCCATCGGAACAAACTCGCCCCGCTGCCCGGTGTTCGCGGAGGGACCCCAGTCGTAATACCAGTTGACGTTCAGGGCATTGCTGACGGTGGGCGTGCTGCCCCCGAAGCCGCGCTTGGGGGAATCCGGGCTCGGATCCGCCCAGCCAACGCCGGCCGGCAGCAGCAGCGCCGCCGTCGCGCATCCCATGACCCAAGGCGAAAAGACCAGCGCCCGATTCCTCTCCGCCACGAACACCTCCTGATGCCGAGTGCCGAAAATACCCTTTTGTCAAACGCTTGACAAGCGCAATCTGAAAAATCCGGCGTGTTGAACCGCGTATGCGATTGGTCATTTGGCGAATGGAAGTCGGCCTCAACTCGCCCGACAATGCCGGCCAACCCTGACGGAGGAAGTTAACTAATGTCTCGATCCGCGCGCTCCAAAACCTGCATTCGAGCGGCGACCTGTGTCGTCGCAGCTTCCGCATTACTCCTGACACACGCGGTCGCACGGGCCGATTCCTTTACGGACCCGGTTGTCGACGCGCAAGGCATCACGACGCACGCCGGGCCGGCGGTTTTGCGATTGCAGGTCTGGTCGGATCACGTGGTGCGGGTGCATTATTCGGGCACGGGCTCGCTCTCCTCGCCGGCAGTGTCGGCGGTGGTTGGCAAGCCGGAGTCGGTGAAGTTTGAGCCAATCGATGCGAAGGACTACCTCGGGCTGAAGACCGCCGCCATTGAGGTGCGGGTCGATCGGCAGAGCGGCGCTGTCACCTTTCTGGACGCATCTTCGGGCAAACCGATCCTCGCAGAATCGCCGAACGGCCGATCCATCACGACCACCACCGTCGGCCAATCTACGATCCACGGCCCATCGCAGGCGTTTCTCCGCCAACCGGGCGAAGCGCTCATCGGCCTCGGCCAACATCAGGCCGGCGCTTTCAACTATCGCGACACCACCGTTCGGCTCCTGCAGCAGAACACGCAGGTCGGCATTCCGGTGCTGACGTCGTCCGCCGGCTACACGCTGCTGTGGGACAACCCGGCTGTCACCACCATCGACGCCAAGAATTCGACCGTCACCTGGGCGAGCGAATTCGGCGACAGCACCGACTACTACCTGTGCTATGGGCCGAACCTGAATGATGCGATCGCGCACTACCGCACGCTCACCGGCGAGGCGCCGCTGTTCGGTCGATGGGCATGGGGGCTGTGGCAGAGCCGCGAGCGCTACGTCAAGCAGGAGGATTTGCTCGCGACCGCGCGCGAATACCGCCAGCGGAACATCCCGATCGATGGCATGGTGCAGGATTGGCAATACTGGTACCCGCAGCCGTGGGGGAGCCACGCCTTCGGCACAAACTTCCCCGACCCGGCCGGTATGGTGAAGCAACTGCACGACGAGCACTTTCACGCCATCATCAGCGTTTGGGCGAAATTCGATCAAGGCAGCAAAAACTACGACGAGATGGAGGCGGCCGGCAATTTATATCCGCCGGTCTACCGCAACGTCGCCCCGGCCGGGAAGGCCAAGTGGTACGACGCATTCAAACCCGAAGCCCGCGCGATGTATTGGCGGCAAATGAACGATGAGATCGGCACCTACGGATGGGACGGCTGGTGGCTGGACGCCACGGAGCCCGAACTCGGCGGCAAATGGGGGGAGATGCGTTCGCTGACCACCGCGGCCGGCCCCGGGTATGCCGTGTTCAACGCCTATCCCTTGATGACCACGACCGCGGTCTACGAGGGCCAAAAAGCCCGCACGCCGGAAGAACGCCCCTTCATCCTCACCCGCAGCGCCTATGCCGGTCAGCAGCGCAATGGCGCCGTCGTCTGGTCCGGAGACATCCGCGGCTCCTGGGAAGTCTTCAAAGCCCAAGTCCCGGCCGGCCTGAACATCGTCGCCAGCGGAATCCCGTACTGGAACACAGATACCGGCGGGTTCTTCGGCGGCGATCCTTCCGACCCGGAGTATCGCGAACTCTTCACCCGCTGGTTCCAGTTCAGCACCTTCTGCCCGATGCTCCGCATTCACGGCACGGGGCCGCACAAAACCCTCTGGGTGTTCGGCGACAAAACCGACGAGACGCTGCTGGTCTTTGACAAACTTCGCTACCGCCTGCTGCCGTACATTTACAGCACGGCCTGGCAGGTGACGAGCCGGGGCGCCAGCATGATGCGTCCGCTGCTGCTGGATTATCAAAACGATCTGAAGGTGCACGACATCGGCGACCAATACCTCTTCGGCCCCGGCATCATGGTGTGTCCGGTGACCGAATCCACCGGCGGCGGCCTGGCGGTTGTGCCGCAGGACCAGCTCCTCAATGCAGACGGCAACCCGGGCGGACTGTCGGCCGTCTATTTCCAGGGCAAGCAGTTCGACAAGGAAGTGGCTCGTCGCATCGATCCGGTCATCGATTTCAACTGGGATAAGGTCAAGCGCGAAGGCGTCGGAGCGAACGCCCGCACCGACCCCATCCCCGGCCTGAAGATGAACGGCTTCAGCGCTCGTTGGGAAGGCTTTCTGCTGACCCGAAACGCCGGGGATTACACGCTGCGTCTTGAAGCGGATGACGGCATGCGGATGTGGATCGACGGGAAGCTGGTCGTCGATGACTGGCGCGCCCGGCCGGCGGCGACAAAAACCGTCACCGTCAAACTCCCCGCGCAGACGCGCGTGCCGATCAAGATCGAATATTTTCAGGACATCAATGCAGCCTTGATCAACCTGCGTTGGAAAACGCCCGCCGAGGCGAAAACCGCAGACTTCACACGCAAAGTCTATCTGCCGGCCGGCGGTTGGTATGACTTCTGGACCGGTGCGAGCGTTCCCGGCGCGACCACGCTGGATGCGCCGGCGCCGATCGAACGATTGCCGCTGTTCATCAAAGCGGGCACGATCCTCCCGCTCGGCCCCGCCGTTCAATACGCGGAGCAGGATCCCCAGGGGCCGTTGGAAATTCGTGTCTACCGCGGCGCTGACGGGCAATTCACCCTCTACGACGACGCCGGCGACGGCTTCGGTTACGAGAAGGGCCAGTCCGCGACCATCCCTCTGACCTGGGATGACAAAAACGGCACGCTGACGATCGGCGCCCGCGCAGGCAACTATCCGGGCATGCCGGCGAAGC
>JBQCCH010000173.1:0-3748 GCA_051962375.1 Tepidisphaeraceae bacterium | reverse complement strand
TCGGCCGCGGTTTGATTAATCGTGAACGGCAGATCGGCGATGATGCGATTGTCTTTCGGCGCCGGCACACGCCACGCGCGATCGATGCTGGGCGCGGCAATCTTGCTCGCGAGCCGAGCGGGCACGAGCGCAGAAAGAAATACGATCAGCAGGATCAGCCCCAACGTCAACATGGCGCTGGTGCCCGAATAATTGAGCGTCACATTCCCCAGCCACCCCAGCTTCAGCAACGCCGTCCCGATGCCTTGCCCGATGATGTACCCGAACACGCTGCCGATCAATCCATACGTCATGGCCTCGGCGACGAAGAGCGCGCCCACGTGCAGTGGGGCGAGTCCCAGGCTCGTGTAAACGTGGATCTCGCGCTTGCGCTCGGCAATTGAGCCCATCATCGTGTTGAAGATGATCAGGCCCCCAATCGCCAGGGGGATCATCACATTCGCGCCGCCGCCGATGCTTGCCAGGTTGCTGGCCGACACCAGTTTCACGCCGTCGCTGTAGCCGGCAAACGTTGCCATCGCGAAGCGCTGCGTCGTTTGCTCGACCATCTTCTTCACGGCCGCGTCCCGTTCTGCGGGAGATTGGGACGCGCTGGCGACGCGCACGCCGATGCTCTTCAGCGACGTGTAATCGAGCCCCTCCAGCGCCTTGGCCGGCGCGATTGCAAATTGCGTGGCGGGCAGATGCTCGTAACTGCTGCCGGCCTCGGCGGCTGATGAGTCGGCGTCCAGGTCGAGCGTGTCGGAGTTGCTGTCGGTCAGCCTCCCGCCGCTGGCGTCGATCGCTCCCGTGCTGTATTTCAGCGGCGCCAGCGAATCCCCCGCGAGCGACGTCACACGCTGATCAAACGCCGTCGGATCATAAATGCCCGCAACCTGCAGCCGCCGGCCCGCGAGCGAAAGCGTATCTCCCTGCTTGACCTTCAATTGGCGGGCGATGGGGATCGGCAGATAGATGACGTTGGTTTCGCCGCGCTCCAGCCGATCGTAATTCGGGATCACATCGCGAATCGCCGACAGCTCCGACTCACCCGGCGACAGCCCCAGCATCGCCGGCACGGCGACGACCGCGGTGGGCGACACCAGCTCGGTCTGGTCCTTCGCGTCGCTGGGGTTTGCCGTCCACCAGCGTTCGACGAATTTCAAATCGGGAAACGCGGCATGCAGGCTGGCGATAGCTTCGGTCGCAATCGGGCGGTACCCGCGCTGCCGCAGCAGCAGACCCGGATACGCCGGATCAACGCCCGTCGGCAGAGCGACGATGCCTTGATAGCGGCTGGAACTGGTGAAGCAGAGCACCGCGAAGGTGATGAGCACGACCGTCGTGGCGGTGAGCACCGTCCTGAATTTGCGCCGCCGCATGTTGGCGATGCCGAGCATGATGGCGCTCATCATGACGCTCGCGCTGGCGAACCGAGTTCCCTCGCCGACGCCGCGGCCGGAGCGAATGCGCTTGAGTTCGGCGTCAAATTTGCCGTACACCACGCCGATCACGATCAGCGACATGAAAATGATCGCAAACGCCAGGATGATGATCAGCGGGCTGGAGCTGATCTTGAAGGCCGGGTGAAACAGCCACAGCGCGAGCGCCATCACGCCAAAATAGCCGCACGAGCCGGCGATCTGCTTGTAGATGTTGGCCGTGCCGATCGTTAATCGCTCCATGCAGAACGAAAACGGGACGGCCAGCAGCAGGAGGAAGATCGCGGCATAGATGACGTCATTGGCCATCTTCTGGGCGGCGTCGTAGACGCGAGCTTCGTCGGCCCAGGCGCCGGTGGTGGCTTTAAGCAGGGCGGCCGTATCGTCGGATTGAAGCGCGTTTTCCGCATTCCGCAGTTCGTCGGCGGCATGCGCGTGCATGTTGTCGATCAAAGCGCTGGTGACGCCGGCCTTGCGATATTGCTCGATCCGCACGTCGTTCAATCGCCAAAAGTCCCGGGCCGTCACCAGCGGCAGCGGAACGATGTGGTTCAATTGATCCACCGTGTACCCGCGTCCTTCACTGTGCGCCTGGCTTGCGGGCGTGTTCGCAGATTTGGGATCGGGCAGATTCAAAAGAACGATGCGATTTCCGATGCGGCCGTATCGGAACAGCACGTCGTTGCGGCTGCCGGGTTCGAGATTCGCCTCCATCATCGCATCGCCGACGATCGCATCGAACCGTTGCGGCTCGGCATTGCGGCGGGCGTCGATGAATTGCACTTCGCCGAGCCACTGCAGGTATCGCGGGTCGTAGAGCCCAACGATGGTCGCTTCGCGACTGTTGAACACGACGGACTTTACCGGGTCGATTGATGCGTCAAGGTTGACCACCGTGGAGACGCCGCTCGATCCGCCGCCCAAGTCCGTGCTGGCATTGATCGCACCGGTGCCCGGCTCGATGCGGTACACCTTGGTGACGAGCTTCTTCAGGTCGGCGACCTTGGGTTCGCCGTCAAAGTAGTAGCGGCCTTCGCTGTCGCAGTCTCGGACCTCGCTCCGCCGCACGCCGAGCGCGTAGGGCATGGATTTGATCAGCGGAATTTTTCGGTCGGCGTTTAGGTAGTAATGGGTTGCGAGAAATCCTTCCCGCGGCAGATCCGGAATGGGACGGCCCGAAGCGGTGGAAACGACTTGGCCCTCGTATTCATTGTTGTTCCGGCGGAACTCGGGCTGGCCCAGGAAATCGGGGGCGTCGAAGGCGTGGGTCAGCAGCGTATGCAAAGCGGCCGCCTGCGGGAGAATCGCCGGAACGTCGAGTCGATCCAGTGTATCCAGCGGCGTGTCGCGGCGGGGGCGCAGGTCTTCGAGCGTCGCCATCGTCAACGCAGGAATTCCCCATGCCGCGCCCAGTTCGGTCGGCAGCGCGAGCGGTGCGGCGAGGTAGGAGGCTTGCGATCGAATCAGCTTGGCGGGCTCGAAGTCGATTTTGCCTTTCAGCGGCGCGAACCACTCCGCGGCGGTCGCACCGGGGGCGGCCAGCCGCTGCATCCATTCGCGATATTCCTGAACCTGGCCAATGGACTGCTGCCCATAGAGCCGGCCCCAGGCGATCGGTCCGACACGCCGACCGCGATCGGAAAGATCGATCCCGATCAGGATCTCGAGCAGGCGTTCGTCGTTGTCGCGCAGATCCGGATTCCGGTTTCGGCCGATGCGGTCGGCGAGCCATTCATAGAGTGCCGCCCGCTCCTGCAGGGCCGCCTTTCGGTCGCTCAATTGCTGCAGAAGCCCGTCCCGGCCAGCCGCGCCGCCCAAGCGCTGGATTGCACGCTCCAGGTACTGCCGTGGTGCGTCGCCAAAGGTATTGAGACTCTGGGGCGCGCTTTGAAAGCCGTATTTGATTTGATTGAGTCGAATCTGCCGATCTTCAAGCGTTCGCGTGCGCTCAGCCTCGGCAGTCGACATGCCGGGCGAACGCGATGCGACGCGCAGCGCAAACATCTCATCCTGCTCGACGGCGACATCGGTTTTGACAATTTTGACGATAGTTGCGATCAACTCTCGATCCGCGACCGGATCGAGCCGCGTGGGATCGCCGTGGAGCGATTCGGCCGTCTTCAGTTCGCGACGGACTTCGTCGAGTTGCGGATCGAGCGCTTCCTCGATTGCCTTTCGCCATTTGGCGGGCGGGTCGGCCAGCGACATCAGAAGTTGCCGCGTCCCCATCAGGTCGTAGGAATCGGCGCCGGTGAAGCAGATCAACACAGGGCGGCGGGGCGGGTGATGCGCCAGCTCACGCAGCAGGCTCAGCGCCGCCGCGGGTT
>JBQCCH010000172.1:0-3703 GCA_051962375.1 Tepidisphaeraceae bacterium | reverse complement strand
ACGAGCACGTCTGCCGCCTGCCACTGCCCCTGCACCAGGCCGACCAACGTCGTGGAGGGACCGCCGCCGGTGTTGCCCAGGGTCAGCGTGTCGGTCGCATGATCGTACCGGATGTCAAAGGTGCCGGTCGCGGGGCCGGTGGGGGTTAGCGGCGTGAGGGTCGTGGATGAGCTCCCGTTCCGATAGCCGACCGACGTGATCGGCGTAACCGTGCCGGCATTCAGGTAGCCGAACGCGATGGCCGCCGAATCGTTGCCGACGGTGTCGGTCCCGATCCCGAAATCCAGCCCGAAGGTGCTCAGCAAACCGCCCGCCGACCGGTAGTGCGCGAAGCTGTAGTCGAGCGTCATCTCAAAGTCGGCTGCCGTCGACAGTCGGAATTGGCTGAGATACAGCGCATCGGTGGCAGACGAGGTCGGCCCGCCCGACAACACTTCCAGCCGCTGATTCTGCTCGGCCAGGTTCAATTCGTTCGGGGGCGTCGCCGCCTGGGCGTAGTACGTCCATTGACTGCCCGTCACGTTGTCATTGAAGTTGTCACTCACGGCCGCCCGTGTTTGACCGACAAGGGCGAACAACCCCAGCGCTGCCGTGAACGATGTGGTCTGCCAGGCACGGTTCATGGCTTCAACCTATGCGACAATCGCCAAAATGCCAAAACGAAGCCGATTTGAAGCCGATTTCGGCGAAACTTGGCCTCGTCGACAGGCCAACCCGGACCCTCCTGCTGGCCTATTCCGCCAGCGTAGTCCTCAGCTTTGGGTGCATCACGCCCGCCCTCCTCAGCAAGGGGGCCCACCTGAGCGGGTACGAGGATCCGGGCCTCTTCATCGCCGGCTTTGGGGTGCTGATGACCACCGGCCTTTATGCGGGCTTTTTATGGCGATGGCCGGCGCTGCGGAGGCGGCCGATCTGGGCGTTTTTGGCGGGCGTGATCGCACCGATGCTGCCATTTGCCGGCTTTCAAATTCTTCAATGGGCCGGCCTCCCTTTCTAGGAGCCCCCTGCGCCGCTAAGATGCGCGGCAAAGCGAGACGTTTATGGCCTTCACAGAACCGGTACTTACCAAGCGCATTCCCCTGGACCCCGAGAAGCGAAAGCTGATCACGTACCGCGACTTCGTCGAAACGGGAGGCTATGCCTCGCTGAAGCAAGCGCTCGACATGCCGCCGGCCGACATCATCAAGGTGGTCACGGACAGCGGCCTTCGCGGGCGCGGCGGGGCGGGCTTCGGCGCGGGGCAAAAGTGGTCCTTCATTCCCAAAGAAAAGAAGGGCCCGCACTACCTGACCGTCAATGCCGACGAATCCGAGCCCGGCACGTTCAAAGACCGGTACGTGATCAATCACGATCCGCACCTGCTCTTGGAGGGCATCGCCATCTGCGCGTTGGCCACGCAGTGCGAGGTCGCTTACATCTTCATTCGCGGGGAATATCACTACAGCGCGAAGGTGCTGGAGTTTGCGATCCAGGAGGCGTACGACAACGGCATCCTGGGGCCGAACGGCATCATGGGGTCGGGCAAGCCGCTGGATATCTTCGTCCACCGCGGCGCGGGCGCGTACATCTGCGGCGAAGAGACCGGCCTGCTGGAAGCGCTCGAAGGCAAGCGCGGCTGGCCGCGGAATAAGCCGCCCTTCCCCGCGATCGCCGGCGCGTTTGCCCGGCCGACGGTCATCAACAACGTCGAAACGCTGATGAACGTGCCGATGATCCTCGAAAAAGGCGCCGCCTGGTTCCGCACGATGGGCACGCCCTCATCCCCCGGCCCCAAGCTCTTTGGCATGAGCGGGCACCTGAACAAGCCGGGCGTTTACGAAGACGAGCTTGGCATCACGCTCGACTACGCCATCAACAAACTTGGCGGCGGCATGAAGGGGGGCGCTTACAAGGCGAGCGTGTGCGGCGGCATCTCCATGGGCGTGCTCGGCACGAACCAGCTCGACATCAAATTGGATTTCGACGACGTCCGCTTCCGCGGCGGCTGCCTGGGCCTGGGAACGGCGGGCATGATCGTGATGAATGAGCACACCGACATGGTCAAAGTGCTCCGCAATTGCGTCCGCTTTTACAGCCACGAATCCTGCGGCCAATGCACGCCCTGCCGCGAAGGCAGCCACTGGATGCGCAAGATCCTGGATCGCATCGTCGACGGCGGCGGCAAGGCGCGCGACCTGGACATGCTGCTGGAACTTGAAAAAACCATGGGCATCATGCCCGGCACGACCATCTGCGGCCTGGCCGACGGAACCGCCTGGGCCACGCGCACGATCATCACCAAGTTCTATGACGAATTCGCCCGCGCCTGCCCGGAAGAAGCGATCAAAACCGTCCCGCTGAAAATCGCCAGCGGCCGGATGAATGTGCTCACGCCGATGGGCTCGAATACGCGGTGAGCGGGCACTAGGCAAGCCGATGGACCGTGAAATGCGAAGGCACGAAGAAGCGTTCTTCTTCGTGCCTTTGCGTTTGATCGTCCAAGGCAATCGCCCGGAGCGCTATGACGCTTACGGAATGGGTTCCGACCACTTTCCGGTCGAAGCGCTGAAGACGTACATCTGTCCATCGATCGTGACGTAGGCGAACCCTGCACAGACCACGGGGTGCGTCACTTTCGTGCCGGCCTTCAACGGGAGGGCGTCCCACGTGCCGGTCATCGGACTGAACCCCAGCACGCTCATCGGGGCGGGATAAATTGCGACGCTCGTCCCCGCGATCACGTCACTGACGTTCAATGTCCCAGGGACCGGGGGCGCTTTGGCAAGCGTTCCGCGGGTGATGGAATAGCCGTTCATCTGTCTGCCGTCGGCAGACACGCGAATGAGATACTGCTCGGTGTAGACCGTCCGCTTCAACACGTCGCCGTCGTCGTTCAGGTAGGGCGATGCCAGCGCCGTCGGCGGGGCCGCGGGGGCCGTGGCCTCGGGATAATCCGCCAGCTGCGCGTGGACGATCAGCGCCCCGCTGATCGGAAACAGCACGAGGGCGGCTACCATGATGGCCTGCTTGATCTTCAACATGTTCGTCACTCCTTTAGCAAGTCTGACAGCGCGTCGAGACGCAGTCTGACGGGTGAATCGTGGCCAATCGACATCCGGAACCGGCGAGCGGCCGAACATCGGCAGCATCGCTAAGGCGGCCGAACTGTCGGCATGGGCGAAGTGCCGTTCGAACGTTCGCCGCAATTTTGCCACCGCGGCCGCGACGCGTTTTCGCGCGGTGTCTTCCGAGACTGCCTGTCGGTGCCCGATGTCTGCCAGCGAAAGCCCCTGGTAAAACCGCCAGGCGACCAATTGCCGGTCGCGCGCCCCCAGCCCGGCGATCGCCTGATCGAGCGTGGTCAAAATTTCGTGGGTCGTACTCGCTTCGACCGTCACCGTAACGGTGTGCCGGGCCGCGAGGGTCTCGCGTCGGCGCCGGCGGCGTTCGGTCCGGAGGTGCTGCCGTGCGGAGAGGCGGGTCGTCGTGATCAGCCACGCTCCGAGCCGGCTTCGGTTGCGCAGTCGGGCAGCCCGCTGGCTCAACAGGAGAAAGACGGCCTGCGTGACATCGTGAGCCGCATGTTCGTCGGCCAAGGTGCGGCGAGCAATGCGATACACCCAGCCGGCGTGTCGTGACACCAGTTCGTCGTACGCCGAGCGCACGCCTTGGTCAACATACGCCGCGATGAGTTCTTCGTCCGTCTGCTCCACGCCCGCCTCCA
>JBQCCH010000171.1:0-3679 GCA_051962375.1 Tepidisphaeraceae bacterium | reverse complement strand
TCCTCGTGTCGGCCTGATGCATCCTGCCCGCCACCCCCGGTGGCAGCCGCTGTCGCCGTCGTGCGGATCTTGAACGGTTGAAGTCACTTCATGTCGGAGGGTTGTGATGCAGACGAAACTCATGTCCCGGGAGAATCGCGCGTTCACGCTGGTCGAAGTCCTTGTCGTGATCGGCATCATCGCGCTGCTCATTTCCATCCTCATGCCCGCGCTGAGCCACGCCCGGGCGCAAGCGAAAATGATCGCGTGCATGTCAAACCTGCGGCAGATCGGCATGGGCTGCACCATGTACGCCAACGACAACCGCCAATGGCTCCCCGCCGCCACCGCGACCGGCAGCGGGGCCGGCTGGTGGAAAGTCGAAATCTCCCCCTACATCCGCCGGCCCGTCGACTGGACGCCGATGATCAAAGACGCCTACTGGGGCGCCAAAGGCCCGTTCGGATGCCCCAGCTGGCAAGGGGTCAGCCCCGCGTGCCAGGTCTATGTCGACGCCTACCCCGGCATGTTCGGCGGGCTCGTCTGGTCCAACAGCATCAGCTACCGCGGCGACACCCAACGCGCCAAGTTCTCGAAATTCAAGAAGTCCGAAGAAGAAAGCGCCCTCGTCGGCGACGGCGTCGACATCTCCCAGTACGTCGAGCCCGTGAAGACCAATTACTACAACTATCTGTACCTGTACCCCATCGGCACGTACCCGGTCGACATGCGAATCGCCCGCCGTCACAATAAGGGCTTGAACATTCTCTGGGCGGACATGCACGTCGACAATAAAAGCCAGGCGTTCATGGCGGCAGGTAAAAACAACAACACCGGCTGGTATTACAATACGCACTGAAGCGCCGGCCTTTCATCGAAATGGAATCCGTATGAGTTCATCTCGTGTCCTCCTGCCGAAACCCAGCATCAAGAGCATCGCCGAGACCGCCGGCGTCTCTCTGGCCACCGTGTCGCGCGTCATGAACGCGACGGCCAAAGTCTCGGAACGAAAGGTGCAAAGCGTCTATCGGGCGGCCTCCATGCTGGGGTATCAACTGCCGCAGCGGGCGTCGAGCTCCACCCATTTCCGCACCCGGAACATCGCGCTGGCCTACACCGGCTCAAGCATGCAGCTGGCCGAATGGGGCTTCATGGACGGCATCGAAGCCTACTTCCGCAAACGCGACATGCGCCTCGTCCTGACGCACCTGACGCCCGACGGCGAAGTCCCCAGCCTCTTCGCCGACCACGCCTGCGACGGCGTCATCGTGCTGGCGAACCTCGTCAATATCCCCGAATCCCTGCTGCAGATCGTCAAATCCTTCCCCTGCATCCAAATCGTGCGCGGCCAGGGTCCCTTGGATTGCTGGGACGAAGTCCTGACCGACAACGCCACCATCGCCCGCATCGCCATCGACTACCTGGCCGGGCTGGAGGCGCGGACTTTCGCTTTCTTCAACATCCACCCCGATCACGAATCGTGCGTGGAGCGCGGCAGCTACTTCGAATTCTTCCTGCAGCAAAAGGGGATTCAGCCGGTCATGCTCACCTGCGAATACGAGCACGCCAAATCACGCCCGCGCCACAAGCTGGCTGAAGAACTGGTGGACCGCTATCTGCGATTGGAACAAAAGCCCGACGGGCTGTTCGTGCCGACGGATTTCCAGCTCCCCGAATGCTACGCCGCCCTCGAAGCCCGTGGCATTCGGCCGATGAAAGACGTGCAGATCATCTCCTGCGACAACTGCGAGCGCCACCTGGCGATGCTCTCGGCGCGGCCGGCGACGATCGACCAGCTCATGGGCGAAGTCGGCTTTCAGGCGGCCCGCCAGCTGACGTGGCGCATCCAGAACCCGACCGCCGCGCCCTTGCAGGTCTTCATCAAGCCCAAGCTGATTCCGCCACCGAAAAACTGATCGAAACATCTCAATCCCGATACACACACGCGTTCGCCGCACGCCGGCGAACGCACTGGAGGCACCGTGAAATCCATCCGCCGATGGTCTCGAAACGTATTGCCCGTGCTCACCCTGTCGACGCTGTGGATCGCGTCCCACGCCCGCGCCGCGTCCGGCGATGCGACGGCAGCCGAAGCGATGCCCGTGAGCAGCGAATGTCCGTTGTTCGCCGCCGGCAATCCGCAGCCGTGGTCGATCACGCCGGTCACCCTCGCCGGCGGGGCGGCGGAACTCACCCCCGGTGAGGCGGCGCTGAAAGTCACGTTCAATCAACCGAACGGCGGCGGCGGCGTGCTGCCGCGACCTTATCCCAAGGCCGGCCAGTGGCTCACGGACCCCGCAAGCTATGCCGAAGTCGACTTCGACGCCGCTACGCCCGATTTGCCCCGGAATCTGCAGATCAAGCTGCGTCTACAGGCGTCGCCCGGCTCAAAGGACAAGCGGCTGATCGCGTCGGAATGGAAAGCCGTCTCCCAAGCCGTCGCCCAACCGGACGGCACCCGCCGGCTGCGCTTCAAACTAAGCCCGGCCGAATCCTTCGGGCCCGATGAAATCATCATCGGCGGGTGCGTCGTCAGCCGCGAGCCGGGCAGCATCGTCGTTCGGCGTCTGTCGCTGCAGAAGCTGCGAAACGTCGCCGTGCAGGTGACCGGCGATTACCGCACCTACCTGAACCGCCTGGAACTCACCGGCGCGACGCTCGACCCCGCCGCCAGCGTCACCGTCCAAATCGTCGACGCCGCGGGAAAGACCCACGCCAAGCAGGTCACCGCCAAAGACGGACACTTCAGCCTGACCTGGGACGCGCCGCCGCTGACATTCGACCAATACAACACGCTCTCCGCCCGCGTCGGCGACGCCAGCGACCCGCTGAATGCCGCCGTCCCGGAGTCGGTGTTCGGCTATCCGACCGATACGCAAAATCTCTGGCTGAAAGTAAAAGGCACGCAAATCGTGTCGGCCGCGCCCGGCAGCGGGGAAAAGCCCTTCATCGCCTGCGGAATCGGTTACGGCCGGGACGTCATCATGCCCGCGCAGGATGAGGACGTCGCCCGCTTCTGTCGGGAGCATGGCCTGAACGCCATTCGCCTGCCGATCTACACGCGGTACTTCAACAGCGACGAGAAAAAACCGATCAACCTGGATTATCACATCCGCACCTTCATCGATCCGGTCATCCGCGCCGCCAAACGGAATCACCTTTACGTCATCCTGGATGATCACTGCTATTTTTCCGGAAAAGTCGATGAAGCCAACGCACGCGGCGTTCAGAAAACCCGACGCTGGGACGAAGCCGGCGTCAAAGCCTGGGCCGCCGGCTGGGCGAAACTGGCCGCCTACTACAAGGATGAGCCCTACGTGCTCGGCTATGAGCTGGCGAATGAGCCGCACGACATCGATCCCCAAACCGTCCGCGACTGGTACGGCCAAGGCTTGAAGGAAATCCGCAAGGTCGACACCCGTCACATCGTCTTCGTCGGCAACAACAACTGGACGCACTCCCGCTCCATGGAAACCACCTGGGGCCAGGTCGCATCCACCTTCGACGCGCCCTACAACAACATCGTCTACGCCTTCCACGACTATCCTCAGGACGACGATCCGAAGAAGGTTGAGAACAACATCACGCAGTTCCGCGATCGCCACGGCGTGCCGGTGCTGTGCACCGAGTTCGGCGCGACCTGGTGGAACAAGGATGAATCGGTCTGCCGCGATTTTGAGAGCCGCCTGCTCGCGGTGTT
>JBQCCH010000170.1:0-2758 GCA_051962375.1 Tepidisphaeraceae bacterium | reverse complement strand
CGACCTGCGCCTGGCGATGACCGCCAAGATCCGCGAAGTGTTCGTCACCAAGCCGGCGGAGTTCGATCCGCGCAACTACATGGGCCCGGGCCGCGAGGCGATCGTGGGCATGGTGAAGCGCAAGATGGGCGCCGGCGTGCTGAACAGCTCCGGCAAGGCCGACGCCATCAACAAGCACTGGGAAAAGCTCGGCCGCCCGCTGCCGGCGTTCTATAACAAGAAATAATCGGCCCCGCAGTCATCAAGGTCGCCGTTCCCGACCGGAGCGGCGACCTTTTTTCGTTCTCATTCATTCCGAAAGAAGCGTCGGCGATGATCGTTTTAGTCTATTGCCTGAGCACGGTCATCCTGTGGGGGTTCTGGGGTTTTTTCGGCAAGCTGGCGCTGGAACGCGGCATGGCGCCGTTGCCGGTGCTGGCGATTGAGTCGGTCACCAGCGCGATCTGCGTGGGGCTGGTGCTGGCGGCCGTGCGGGTGGGGGACTCCAACCCGGCGGGCATCGCTTCGTGGAACATGTTTGGCGTTCTGTCCGGCGTCAGCCTCGCGCTGGGCCTGCTCTTTTACTATTTCGCCTTGCAGCGCGGGCAGGTGGCGCTGGTGGTTGCGGTGACGTCCACCTACCCGGTCGTGGCGACGTTGCTCAGTGCCGTGTTCCTGAAGGAACGGCTGCTGCCGATTCATTGGGTGGGGCTGATTTTGATCGTGGTCGGCGTCATGCTGCTGGTCGGCGGTGCGAACATGCTGCCGCGGCATGACTAGGCTTCACTTGGCAAGCGATCGGTGACGCCATGCGGGTGCGGATCGGCCCGGCCGGACTTGTCTCGTGGCCGGCGGCGTGTATCGTCGGGGATCGCGAAGGTAAGTCTGATGTCGCAAAGCCCAACTCCAGGAGCGGCCGAATCGGCGCTGAACGACGTGATGCAGTCGATGCAGCCCGCCGGACCCGCGCCCCATTCCACGCCAACCCCGCCCCAACGCCCGACGCCGACGGCGATTTCGCAACCTCCTGCCCGGCCGGTGCAGGCGGACTCGGATTCATTCGCGCGTGACTTCACACATGTCGCGGGCCCGCTGCTGATCTTGATCGCCTACGGGGCGCTCGCGTTTTACCGGCGAGCGAAGCGAAAGCGGCGCCCGCCCGCGGCGGCGCCGGCGGCCGCGAATGTGGTGCCCACGCATCCCTTGATCGCCCCGCCCCGACAAAAGCCTGCCGATCCGGACGCGCCGCCGCCGCGGATCGTGCCGATTGATCTCGTTCGACAGCTGATGGGCGATGCGCCGCGGACCTTCGATCCTTCGCTCAGTGAGTACCTGCACGCCGATCCGCCCCGATGGCTCAGCCGCCCCGGGAAGAAGGATGAAATGCTGCAGCCGTTCATTGAGCAGGAACGGCTTCGTCGCGACGGGCGCGTGGTGTGGGCCGTCACCGTGCAGGCGAACAACCTGATCTTCGAGCCGGGCCCGACCGACCATGGCGCGTCGGTCATTTGGAGTTACGACCCATATTTTGACCAGCGCCCGGCCGAGCTTGCCCAGATCGCGCACGAATTGTTTTTGCTCAAAGGCACCGACCAGTCCGACCCGGAAACCGCCACGTTCGCGCGCATGCTGACCAATGAACTGACGCGGGCGATGGGGTTGAAAGTGCCAGCACGGTTCACGTCGGGACGGAAGGTCTTTCATTCGAGCTTGATGCTGACGCGCAGGCATCTGCCGCAGGGTTTTCTCTCGCGTAACGTGATGCCCGTGTGGGTTGATCCGAACCCCACCGGACTGGTGCTGCTCGTACCCGCCGCCTTTTGGCCGGCGAGTCTGCTGTATTGGTGGAAAACGCCCGACGCCCCGCAGGAAGCGCAGCCTTCGGAAACCGAATAACATGGCCGACTCATCCGACCCGCTCGCCGAACAACTCACCGCCGACCTCCAGGGGATGCGGGTGGATTATCGCAAGGGCACGCTGGACCACAGCGCGGTGGATGCCGACGCCATTCGGCAATTTGAGCGGTGGCTCAAAGAGGCCGAGGACGCGCGGGTGCCCGAACCGAATGCGATGACCGTCGCCACGGCCACCGTGAGCGGCATCCCATCGGCACGAATCCTGCTGCTGAAGGGCGTGGACGCCCGGGGATTCGTCTTTTTCACGAATTACGAAAGTCGTAAAGGCCGGGAACTTTCGGAGAACCCCCGGGCGGCGTTGGTGTTTTTTTGGGAGCCGCTTGAGCGGCAGGTGCGGGTCGAAGGAACCGTCGATCGCGTCAGCCGAGAGGAATCCCGGCGATATTTCGATGTGCGCCCGCGGGCGTCGCGGATTGGCGCCTGGGCGTCGCGCCAAAGCACGGTGGTGCCGTCGCGGGAAAGCCTCGAACAGCGGGAAATCGAGTTGGACCAAGAATTTCGGGAGCAATTCGGCGAATCCGTGCCGTTGCCGGACTTCTGGGGCGGATATCGGGTCGTGCCATCGGTGATCGAATTCTGGCAGGGGCGGCCGAGCCGGTTGCATGACCGGCTGCGGTACACCCGGCAGGGGGGCGGTTGGGCGATCGAGCGGTTGTCGCCATGATCGATTATCGCCGCGGCAATCAGCTGGATTTGGATGCGGTTATTGACCTGTACATCGCCTCCACGATGGGGGAGCGCCGCCCGGTGGACGACCGAGAGAGAATGGCCACGATGCTGGCCCAGGCGAATCTGGTTATCAGCGCCTGGGAGCAGGGGCAATTGGTGGGGATCGCGCGGTCGATGAGCGATTTCGTTTATG
>JBQCCH010000169.1:0-8008 GCA_051962375.1 Tepidisphaeraceae bacterium | reverse complement strand
ATTTCTATTGAGGTTGGACAGGGCGGGATTTTTCCGCCGCTTTTTTCCGGGGCCGGCGGTAGAACGGGAGTGCGGGGGTTGGATGAGTGAAAACGTGAAGACGTGAAGCGTTGGGTACTGCGTATTGCGTACTGCATAAGGGGAGAGCGGTGTGGCGCGTGAGGGTTGATCTTGGGTGCGATAAGTCGCTTGGCGGGCTGGGCGGGGGCCGTGCGGGGGGGTGCGCGGGTTTGTGGTGGATAAAGCGGGGCTGGGGCGGGAGTTGGGGGCCGAACGCGAAAACAAACTGGCAGGAACGGCCGGCGGGGGTTTTCGGCGAGTTAGGCCGGTCTGGGGCGCGTGGAAAAGGGGGCGGGGGTGTTCCCCGTGCGACCAAACGGCCGATAATCCATTTGATCGCAAAGGCTAATCCGCTAGGATCATGACTTCGATCTGAACCTTTAATCCGGAGATTCGTGCATGGGCGTGCCCGTGGCTCAAATGTGGACGGTTGCGACTTACGTCCTGAAGCAAAAGCTTTCAGGGCGGCGGCAGTACCCGCTCGTGCTCATGCTGGAACCGCTGTTTCGCTGCAATCTGGCGTGCGCGGGGTGCGGGAAAATTCAATACCCGGCCCACATCCTGAAGCGGCAGTTGACGCCCGAGCAATGCTGGAAAGCGGCCGAAGAAGCCGGCACGCCGATGGTGAGCATCCCCGGCGGTGAGCCGCTGCTGCACCCGCAGATCAAGGAAATCGTCGACGGGCTGGTGGCGCGGAAAAAATACGTCTATCTCTGCACGAACGCGTTGCTTCTGAAAGAGAAGATGGACCTGTTCAAGCCGAGCCGGTATCTGACGTTCAGCGTCCACATGGACGGCCAGCAGGAGCACCATGACTTTGCGGTGTGTCGCGAAGGGACGTACGAGATCGCGGTGGAAGCGATCCGCGAGGCGGTGAAGCGGGGCTTCCGAGTGACGACGAACACCACGCTTTTTGATGGCGCCAACGCCCAGAGCGTGCGGAATTTCTTCGATGAAATGATGGACCTGGGCGTGGAGGGCATGATGCTTTCCCCCGGCTACAGCTACGACAAGGCCCCGGACCAGAAGCACTTCCTGGGCAAGACGTCGACCTTCAAGCTGTTTCGGGACATCCTGACGAATCGGAAAAAAGGATGGCGGTTCAACCAGAGCCCGCTGTTCCTGGAATTTTTGACCGGGGCTCGCCACTACAAGTGCACGCCCTGGGGCATGCCGACGTACAACATCTTCGGCTGGCAAAAGCCGTGCTATCTGCTGCAGGACGGGTATGCCGACTCATTCCAGGAATTGATGGACACGACCAGCTGGGAGAGCTACGGCACGGAAAGCGGCAACCCCAAGTGCGCCAACTGCATGGTGCACAGCGGGTATGAGGCCAGCACCGTGGATCACGGGTTTGGCTCGATCGGCGGGTTCGTGGCGATGGCTCGAGCGACGCTGTTCCCGCGCAAGACCTTCGGTGAAATCAAGGCGCCCGCCCCGGTCGCCCCGCGATCCAACTACGGCGCCCGGCCCGGGACTGTCGCGCTGACGCTCAATGCAAAGCCGATCGAACAGCGATCCTCCGACGAACGTGAGGCCACGCATGTCGGCTGATGCGGAAACGGAAAAAGAAACCCTGCAGGGGTATCAGCCCTCCTTGGGGAACGACGATGAGCTCTACGATGCCATCGAGAAAGCCTTCGACTACCGGGGCGACATCACCGTGACGTTGCGGGATGGGAGCCTGATCGAAGGGTATCTTTTCGACCGGCACGTGAATCGCGAATCGCTGGGGCAGAGCCAGATCCGCATCATGCCCACCAAGGCAGCGGGCATGACCAAGGTGCTGTACCAGGATATCGCCGAGCTGAAATTCACCGGCAAAGACACGGCGGCGGGCAAGAGCTTTGAAACCTGGGTCCGCAAATATCACGAAAAAAAGGCGGCCGGCGAGAAGAACATCGGCATTGAACCGGAAGCCTTGGATTAGCTGAATTGACTTACCGGAGCCGCGGCCGATGGGTTCGCCGGGGCTTCCAATGGACGCTTGTTCGTCCTCATCTGCGGCAGACCACTCGATTCTGTGCCCGGCAGCGGCACGTTCGCCCTCATGATCCATTCCACCGCCAATGTCGATCCGCGAGCAACTCTGGCTGCGAACGTTCGGGTCGGGCCCTATGCGGTGATCGATGGCAATGTCAGCATCGGTGCCGGGACCGTGATCGACGCCCACAGCGTCGTACGAGGCAGCACGATCATCGGTGAAAACTGCAAGATCGGTCCGGCGGCGTATGTGGGGACCGACCCGCAGCACATGGGCTATAACGGCGAGGAAACCTGGCTCACGGTCGGCGACGGCACGATCGTGCGCGAAGGGGCCACGCTGCATAGGGCGACCAAGCCGGGCATCGAAAATGCCACCCGCGTCGGGCAGGGATGCCTGATCATGTCGACCGCCCACGTGGCCCACGATTGCGTGGTGGGGAACCAGGTCGTTCTGGCGAACGGCGTGCTGCTGGGCGGGCACGTGACGGTGGGCGACCGCGCGTTTCTCGGCGGCGGGAGCGTGGTGCACCAGTTTGTGCGGATCGGACGCCTCGCCCTGGTGCGCGGCAACGAAGCAATCAGCAAAGACCTGCCGCCGTTCGCGGCCGTCGCGTTCGGCGGGCTGCGGGCGTACAACGCCGTGGGCGTCCGTCGCAGCAACATGTCCGGTGAAGCCATTTCCGCCCTGCGAACAGCCTTTCGGAAGCTGCACACCATCCGCACACTGACCGAAGTGATCCGGGCGATCGAGGCGATCCACCCGCGGACCGATGAGGTCGGCGAAGTGCTCCAATTCCTCACCACCACAAAGCGGGGAATTTTGATCAGTCGCAACTTTGCGACGCGTAGCGGTGACTACGATGAATAGCCCCGCGCCTCTGCCGGCCGGGGCGATGGGCCGGGCACCAGGCTGACGAGCGTCGGCGGCCCGCATCGGCGAACCTTTCGCAGGGACGGTGGGCCATGGGCAAAGCCACGTCGCAGGACAATGTTTCGCTCTATTCGACTATCGACGACGTGCCTGCCGCGGATTGGGAGGGGCTTCGCACGGGGCCGGCGGATCTGGCGATGGATCGGCGGCTGCTGAAGGCGTTCGAATCCACCATGGCCCCCCAGTGCCGCTGCTGGTATGCCCTCGTCCGCGACGGCGACGCCTGCGTGGCGGCCGCCTGCTTATGCCGGTTCGCGGTCGACGCCTTGGAGACGACGGGCCCTGCGGCTCAGAAGATCACCCGGCGCGTGCGGCGGGTATGGCCGGGCTTCATGCGGTTCGGCGTGCTGTTTTGTGGATTGCCCGTGCCTTCGGGCTCAAGCCACTTGCGCCTCGCCCCGCAGGCCGACGTCGCCGCCGTGATCGCCGCCCTCGACCTGGCGATGACGCGCCTCGCCCGCCAGACGCGGTCGCGGCTCATCGTGTTCAAGGAGTTCGACAAACCCGGCCTCGAGCCGATCCAGCCCGCCCTGCAGCGCATCGGCTACATCCGCGGCGACGTCCCCTGCACCTACGAGCTCAACGGGCATTTCGCCGACGGGCAGGCGTATCTCGATGCGTTGCGCTCACGGTATCGTCGACAAATCCACGAATCCGCGGCGGCTGGCGAGCGGCATGGCGCGCGAGCGACCGTTCATCGCGGGCAGGAGGCGGCCCGGGTCTTTGACGACCGGTTGCACGCCCTGTACCGGGCCGTGCGCGATCGGGCTCAGTATCGCATGGAGACGCTCTCCCTCGATTTTTTCCGGTCCGCCGCCCATGCGTTCGGCAGCGACGCCTCGCTGGTCACGATGCAGATCGACCAGACCGTCTGTGGCTTCCTGTTCGGCCTCACGGCGGGCGGGGAATATCACAACCTCTACGTCGGGCTGGACTACGACAAAGCGAAGAAAGCCGAAATCTACTTCAACCTGTACACCCTCGATCTCGACCGCGCTTACCGCGAGGGCGCCCATCGCATTCATCTCGGGCAAACGTCGGACGATTTTAAAGCCCGGCTTGGTGCGGAAGGAAAGCCGCTCTGGTTTTTCGTTCGGGCGACGAACCCGGTGATCCACGCGGGCTTACGCCGATGCGCCCGGATCGCCTTCCCCGCGGTTCAGCGGCCGATCCATCACGACGTGTTTCGGGCGCCGGCGTCCGGCGGTCGGTCGGCCGCTCCGGCGCGACGGCCGGCCCACGTGAGCCGGGCATGACCCCCCGATTCACGCCCGGCGTCGGCGAAGCAGCGCGCCAACGGCGAGCGCAGCGACTCCCAAGGTTGCCGGTTCCGGAACGGAGATCGCCACGAAGCCCCCGCCGATGTCGCTGACCTGCAAGCCCATGCCCGTGTCATCCACAATTCGGCCCGAACTGATCAGGCTTTGGGCCGCCGACGTCGTGGTTTGCAGTTGAAGGATTCCGTTGACCGTTGCGATGTGCGTGGCATTCGAGCCGCTGGCATAGGGGGTTGTGCCGTGAATCTTCACGACGCCTGTATCCACCAGCAGCGAGGTGGTCACGCCCGTATACGCCAGCACGATGGGGGCGGCGATGTCGAGCGTTCCGCCCCCGACGAATCGCAAGGCGCTGTTCTGATCCGCCAGCAGACCGCCCGCGAGTGAGAGCGTATTGCCGGGCGTCGCGCTCCATTGGAAGCCGTACTGGCCGGTCTTGATGTTGTCGTTGAACGTATTCGTGCCGATGCCGGCGCTGTTGATCGTCCGCAGCGTCAGGCGAGATCCGTCGATCGTCCAGCCGGCGGAATCAAAGACGGCGGCATTCAACAAACGGGCGGCCGCGAGCGTCGGGTTTTTGTTCGCCGGCGCCGTGCTGCTCGGCGGATAGGTCGCATAAAACCGGGCGGTGTCGCTGTAATCGTTGGAGGTGGGGACGCCGTTCGACCAGTTGCCGCTCGTGGCGAAATCCGTCCCGGCCGCTCCGGTCCAGTACGTGATTGCCCCCTGAACCCTGGAAGTTGCGATCATGCACGCGATCGCCGCCACTGATGCCAACCCTCGCAAGGCCGAATTTGACTGCCGCATCGTTCTTCCTCCGCTTCAGATCCGAAATGACTGCCCCGCCGATGCGAACGGACAACGCCCGCCGGCGTGGACTGCAGCAGATATACCCCATCCAAAATGCAGGATTGCGAAAAATACTTATAGAAATGCGACAAACCCACAAAACAGCCGGCCCGGAGGGATCGACGCGTTTACTTCCGGTTAGTGGCCGTCGCCGAGGATCGGCAGGGCAACCGAGGTGGATCGGTCCGCATTCTCCGCGCCGCCGTTATGCAGCCGTGCAAAGATCGGCTCCATCCCGGGCGCTCGGCCGATGAAGGTCTTGTCGATCGTTTTGACCGTGCGCAGCGGCGGGTTCGGGTCAGGCACCAGGTCGGGCGATTCCGGGCCGTCGTGGCGCTGGAGGATGTGATAATACTGATCGCGCTGCGCGGGCACATAGCCGGCGTCGCGGATGAGCCGGCAGAGTTCGCGCACCGCCAGCCGATAAGTCGTACCCGCCGCACTGACGACGTTTTCCTCCATCATCGCGCCGCCCATGTCGTTGGCGCCGAAGAACAACGCCAACTGCCCGATCTTGGGGCCCATCGTCACCCAACTGCTTTGCAGGCTCGGGACGTTGTCCAGATAAAGCCGGGCGATCGCCAGCGTGCGCAGATAGCTGTCGGCCCCCGCACTGCGCACCACGCGGCCGCGCAGGATGTCGTCGTTGGTGCTGTCATCGAACGGGCCGTAGGTTGCCTCGTCCCACTCCTTCGCACGGCCGAGCGGCGTGTTTTCGCGCTGGAACGGCCAATGGATGAAGGCCGTGTAAGACCCGAACGCGGCATCGGGCGTTGCCGCCGCAGCGTCAAAGCCGGACTTTTCAAACACGCCCGGCCAGCGCGCTTTTACTCGTTCAATCGTCGCCGCATCGGGTGCGCCGCCGGCCGTACGTGTGCCGAGCGCCAGCGCATAATCCTGCATATCCCGGATGGCGGCCATGTGGTCGATCCGCTCGCGAACGAATTCGATGTGCCCGATCAGCATCGTGGCGCTGGTGTGCAGCCCTTCTTCGTGCGCGACGCGCATCACGCGGAGCCAGTCATCGCCGGTGCATTTGCCGATCCCGATGCGTCGCCGCACGCGTGGGCTGAAAATTTCCCCGCCCCCGCCCGGAATCGTCGCAAGCCCGGCGGCCTTAAAGCGGCGGATGATGTCGCGCACGTCCATCCCCCAGAACCGCTCAAATTCGACGAACTCCGGCGGGCTGAATGCATGAATATGGACGGTCGGGAAATTCGTCCGGATGTACCGCAGCAACTGCTCATACCACTCGATCGGCAGCCGATCGTTCATGCCCCCCTGCATCAAAATTTGCGTACCGCCGATGTCGATCAATTCGCGAATTTTTTCGCCAATTTTTGCGTAATCGAGCACGTAGCTGTCGCCGTCTTCGTGGTCGCGACGGAACGCGCAGAACGTGCATTTGGCCGTGCAGACGTTGGTGTAATTGATGTTGCGGTCGATGACATACGTCCGCTCATCCCCAGGGTGCAGCCGCCGCGTCACTGCGTCGGCCCAGGCGCCTAGGTCGTGCAGCGACGCCTGCTCGTGCAGTTCCATCGCTTGGGCATCGGTCAGACGCGCTTCGCCCTTAATGATCGGCTCAATGTCAAAAGTTAACTTGCCCATGTTTCAATCCAGTGTAGGACTTTGGCCTACGCGAGCCAGTGATTTCAGGCAATTTGAAGATTTCACCAAGGGTATTCCCGCAGGCCGGGCGGAATATGTTATGATTTCAAGCCACATTTGGGGTTTCGCGGCATTTGGAGGCGAGAACATGACGGAATTGGTCGTATCAGTATTGGGCGAAGATCGCCCCGGCATTCTCGATGACATGTGCGGCGTGGTTCAAGCCAACTCCGGCCACATTACGGACTTGCACGTCATCGACGCCGGCGGGCACTTCGCCATGATTTCCACCGTTCGCATCGCCAAAAGCGCCGTCGCCCCCATGCGCGAGCAGTTGGTTGACCTCGCGGCCGTCAGCGGGCTGATCGTCCGTGTCGAGCCCGCCCTGGCTCATTCCGACGCCAAAGGGTGCCACACCTACCGCTTCGTCGGCGAAACCGACGACTACCCCAGCCTGCTCAAGCCCCTGACGCACCTGCTGCGGGTCCTGCGGATCAATATCGAAAATATCGAAACCCAGCACGATCAGGGCTCCTCGTTGCATCTGACGCTCAACGTCCCGCGGAACTGCCCCGTCACCCAGCTCCGCGAATACCTCTGCCAACTGCTCGGCCCGCTGAAAGTCGACTGGAAATTGCTGGCCCTGTGAGCCCAAGGCTCCGCGCTCGATCTAGGGCTTCGTCCTAGGGCTCCGTCGCCGGTGTCGTCAGTGGCGCCGCTGTCGTCGATGGCGTTTCGAGCGGGGCGGGCAGCCAGTTCGTCACCAGGTCACTGAACAGCCGATCCCATTCCGCCTGCTGCGTCGGATTCAGCACCCGGCGGACGTCGGCGTGAAAGCCGTCGAGTTCCGATCGAAATTCCGGGGCAAATCGTCGGCGAATCTCCCGCAGGTGCTCCACACGCTCATCCAGCAGCGCCCGGACTTTCGCCGCCTGCTCGGCGTCCAGTTGCAGCCGCCGCGTCAGTCGGGCGGTCGCGCGGGCGGGAAATTCGTCCGGGTGGTGCACCGCATACTGCACCCGCCGAATGATAAAAATCGTCGCTCCCGCGCCGCCGATCGCCAAGCCGCTGACGAACACCGCCGCCACCAGCAGCCAGGTGAGCCAGCGACGTCGCCGCACGGGGGTCAGGGGAGGCAAATCGGTCGTCATCGCACACCCCCCGCCGCTTCGGGCATGCCAAGGTCCGCCAGCGGGTTCGCCAATGAGCCCCAACTCCCCGCCGCCATCACGCACGACCCGACCGCCACCACCATCCCCACCGCGGCCGTCACCGCCCATGCCCGCGTGCC
>JBQCCH010000168.1:0-7750 GCA_051962375.1 Tepidisphaeraceae bacterium | reverse complement strand
CGCCGGCGACGCTGTCGATGCATTCCGTTGCTTCAATTTCCGGCTGAATCCGCACGCTTACCGCGCCGTCGCCCGTCGCCGCCGGACCATCAGCGCCCCCAGCAGCCCAATCGCCGCCAGCGTCGGTTCCGGCACCGTGGTGGCAAGCGTCGCCACAAAATTGGCATCGCCGCCGTGTCCGTAAGCGGAATAATAACCCGTGCCGCCCACGCTTCCGTAGGCCGAGGCGTTGTAGTTATCCAGCCCGCCGTAGTTCGTGCTCGGCACATAGTCCGCGCCCGACGCCACGTAGTTCGCCGTCAGCGCCGACACCGATACCGGCGTCAGCGCCGTGCCGCTCTGCGTAAACAGCCCCGCCGCGTAAGTGTCGCCATAATTCAGCGGCAGATTGTCGAAATTAAACGTGATCGCATCCCCGGAATTGAGCGTCGCCGTCGTCGCGATGACATTGCTCGAAATGCCAACCACCAACGGCGAAGTCGTCGTCAGTCCGGTCAAATTCGGGTACGCCCCCTGCAAAATCACCAGTTCGATGTTCGGACTGTCGATCGAGGTCGGCGAGCCTCGGAACAACTGAAACTGGGACAGATAAACCGGCGTCGCACTCCCTAAGCCCGGGTCAGGATTCGCATTGATCGACGGCGAAAAACCTTGCCCATACACCGTCCCCCACGTGCCGGCATCCGCCGTGTTCGCGGTGGTGAATGTCGCCGCCGACGCCGACATTGCCCCGCAACCGATCAGCGCCGAACCCAACAATACCCGCTTCGTCTTCCGCTCAATGAATCGCATTTTTCCTCCACGCAGCGTCCGCGCCGGCAGCGACCGCATCCTCATGACGCCCAAGGGTGCATACCCCAGAATGCCGGCAGAAATGATCCCTGGAGAATACGTCGTCGCGCCTTCCACGCCCCTGCCGAGTCACGAATTAACTCTTTCAAATTGCGTCAATGACTTCGTCTTGTTCCCCAGGCATGGCCCGCAGCCGCCCGTCATTTTGCGACACCGCCGCCGCACTTTATAGTGCGTTCGGTGAACGCGGCGGAGCCCTCTACCTTTCGTCGAATCGCATTGGTCTTGCCCACCGAATACGCCTATGCGCAAGCCGTCCTCCGCGGGATCATCAATGCGACCCGCGCCCGCAACCTGTATGCAGAATCGCATCCCCGCAGCGGCCGAAGCGCGCGGCGCAATCCGCCATGGCTCTTTCGCGTTTATCGCGGCATCTACGGGCACTCCAGCAAGTACCTGGCCAAATGGTTCCGCGATTGGGCGCCCGACGGCATCATTTGCCAGATCTACGATGACCGCCTGGCGAAGGTCTATCGCAACACACACAAGCCCGTCGTCGAACTCTTTGAAAGCCGTGCGCACTCCGAATTTCACCGGATTCTGCCGGATGACATCGCCACCGGCGCGATGGCCGCCCGGCATTTCATCGAGCGCGGCTTTCGTCACTTCGCTTACTTCGGCGCGCCCTGGATGATCTGGGCACGCGAGCGCGAGCAGGGCTTTCGCGCGGAGATCGAGCGCGCTTTCGCCGCCCGCGCCGCCAGCGGTCGCTCAGCCGATGCGAGTTTCACCTTCGCCCGGTATGAGGCCGAAGCCAACACCACCCCATTTCAGGGCTCCGCGCGCCGCCGCGCCGCAGCCATGGGCGCATGGCTTCAGTCGCTCCCGCAACCCGCCGCCATTTTCGTGGCCAACGATTCCTGGGGCTTTGAGCTCGTGCAGGCCGCCCGCGAGCGCGGCATCAACGTGCCCGAGCAAGTCGCCGTCCTGGGCGTCGACAATGAAGAACTGCTCTGCGAAATCGCCCACCCGCCCCTCTCCAGCATCCGCCTCGGCGCCGAACAAATCGGCCACGCCGCCGTCGCCCTGATGGAGCGGCTGCTGAGCGGCGAATCGGTCGAGCCGGTCAGCCCGCGCGTACCGCCGCTGGAGGTCGTTACGCGTCAATCCACCGATGTACTGGCCGTCGAAGATCCCGATGTCGCAGCCGCCCTGCGATACATTCGCCACAACGCCACGCACGGGCTCAGCGTCAAGCAATTGCTCGACGCCGTCTCCGTGAATCGGCGCACGCTGGAGCGTCGCTTCGTCAGCCTGCTGGGTCACACGCTGCTGGAAGAGATTCACCGCGTCCGGCTCGATCGCGTGAAGACGCTGCTGCAGACCGATCTTCCGATTTACGACATCGCCGCCCGCTGCGGCTTCGCAACGCCCGAGCATATGGCCACGCTGTTTCTGAAAACCGTCGGCGCGACGCCCACCGCCTATCGCCAGCAGTGCAACCCGCGCGCTTTCCTCTAACGCAGCATTGACGCCGCCGCTTATTCTTCGGCCACGAGATAATGCACGCTGAACCACGCGTTGCGATCCAGCCACAGCCGCTCCGCCCGATACCCAGCCCGCGCGGCAAGCGATCGGAAATCATCGACAGAAAACTTGTGACTGTTCTCGGTATGAATCGCCTCACCCGCGGCAAATCGTGCCGATGCGCCATCGCCCAGGTCCACGCGCTGCGCCCGCCGGCTGATCAGGTGCATCTCCACGCGGCCCGCACGCGGATTGTAGAACGCATAATGCGTAAAGCCCGAGAGATCAAAGCTCGCCCCGATCTCCCGATTCACGCGCCGCAACACATTCAGGTTGAATGCCGCCGTCACGCCGGCCGCATCGTTGTAGGCGGCGTGAAGGATGGCCGGGTCTTTTTTCAGATCCACGCCGATCAACAACCCCGAGCTCGGCCCGCACGTTTCCCGGATGCCGACCAAAAACTCCAGCGCCTGCTGCGGATCAAAGTTGCCGATCGTGGAGCCCGGAAAATACGCCACCACGCGCTGCGGCGTCTCTTCTTCAAACGACGGCAGTGAAAACGGACGCGTGTAATCCGCGCACACCGGTCGAATCGTCAGATTTGGATAGCTTCGCTGCAGCGACCGGGCCGACTGCATCAGGTGAGCGCCGGAAATATCGATCGGCACATAGCCGGCCGGGTCGTGAAGGTGATCCAGCAGCACGCGCGTTTTCAAGCTGCTGCCGCTTCCATACTCCACCAGCAGCGCCCGCGATCCGATCGCCGCCGCCATCGCCGGGCCATGCTCGCGCATCAGTCCAAGCTCCGTGCGCGTCGGGTAATACTCCGGCAGTTCACAGATCTCATCGAACAACTGCGAGCCGCGCTCGTCGTAAAACAATTTGCACGGTAGCGTCTTTAACGGCCGCCCCAGCCCTTCAAGCACGTCGGCGCGGACATCGTCCGTCGCCGGCTCAAAATCCAGCAGATCGATCTCCCCCACCGACCGCGTCGGTGAACGATACACGCTCGCAGCGTCCATCTTCATAAGCTCCTCGCCAATCGGATTCCCGAAAATTGCCACCGGGCATCCGGCGGGAAAAAGTTGCGATACGTCCGACGAATGTGCGTGCGCGATGTCGCCACCGAGCCGCCCCGCAAGACGAACTGATTGCACATGAATTTGCCGTTGTATTCCCCCAACGCACCGGGCGGCGGGCGATAGCCGGGGTAGGCCAGGTAGGCGCTGCCCGTCCATTGCCAGACTTCGCCAAACATCTGCTGCAGTCGCGGAGAAGCTTCGGCGACGGCCGGATGAAAGCGCTCGGCTTCGACAAACGATCCATCAGCCGATCCAACAGTCGGATCAAGCTCGGCCGCCGCGATTTCCCATTCGGCTTCGGTCGGCAGCCGCGCCCCAGCCCATCGCGCAAACGCGTCCGCTTCAAACAGGCTCACGTGACAAACCGGCTCATCATCCAGAACCGGCCGCAAGCCCGACAGCGTGTGTTGAAACCATTCGCCGTCTTGCTCAATCCAATACAACGGCGCGTGCCAAGCCTCGCTCTTCACGGTGGCCCAACCGGCGGCCAGCCAATGTTCCGCCTCGCGATAGCCCCCCGCCGCCATGAACCGCTTGTATTCGCCGTTCGTCACCAGCCGCGATGCCAGTTCGAACGCGCCGACATATTCCGGATGGCGCGGGCTCTCGTTGTCGAACGCGAATCCCTCTCCATCGTGCCCAATCTGGCGAAGGCCCGCCTCAAACCGCACCCAGGCCGCATCCGCCACCGGCCCGCTCGCCCGAGGCGCTCGCTCGCGATACGCCGGCCGCATCGGGTTCACCCAGAACACGTGCTTGATGTCGGTCAGCATCAGTTCCTGGTGCTGCTGCTCATGATGCAGCCCGATCTCCACCAACGGCGCGATGGCCTGCTGAAGCCCCGCGTCGGCGGTGCTGAGCAATTGGTGCATCTGCTGATCGACATGCGCCCGATACGCATACACATCCTGCACCGTCGGCCGACTCAGCTGCCCGCGATTCTGGCGGCAATGCCGATCGCCGATCGTGTTGTAGTACGAATTGAACAAGTACCCGAAATGCGAATCGAACTCGCGGTAACCGCTCGCATGCGGCTTCAGGATGAAGGTCTCAAAGAACCAGCTCGTGTGCGCCAAGTGCCATTTCGTCGGGCTGACATCGGGCATCGATTGCACGACGTAATCTTCCGTGACCAGCGTTTCACACAGGCGGTTCGTCAATCCGCGCACGTCGGCATAGCGCTGCCGCAAGGACGGAGCACCCGCAGCGGGCGCGGCGTTCGGAGCCGATCGGTGCGCGACCATCGAGTCATGAACTGCAGACATGACAAACGATAGGCGCGGGTCATCTCGTCACGACAAAAAAACGGATTGGCCGCCCTCGGTGCGGCATCCCCCGCGCTCGACGCAGGCTGCGCGAACGTCGCTGCGGCGCCGTGATCGGCATTATTTCACAGTTATCGCTACGTTCAGAAGATACAATTAACTGTTTCATCGCCGGGCGGCCGCGCAGTGCGGCAACGCATCCTAGGATGTCTCGGAACAACTCTCATGATCGATTACGACGTCATCATCATCGGTGCAGGACAAGCCGGCATTCCCTTGGCGCGGCGGCTGTCGAAGTCGGGCCAGCGCGTGGCGATCGTCGAGCGAGCGCACCTCGGCGGCTCCTGCGTCAACTTCGGGTGCACGCCCACCAAGGCGGTCCTCGCTTCGGCACGCGTCGCTCATTGGGCCCGACGCGCGTCAGAGTTCGGCGTCAATGTCGCGCAGGTTCAGGTCGATTTTCCGAAGGTGATCGCCCGCGCCCGCGCGATCGTCGAAGCCTCCCGCCGCGGTTTGGCGAAGGGATTGGCCGAGTGCGGCGCCGATGTCCTGAACGGCAACGGCCGGTTCACCGGACGCGACGCGGATGGGTTCAGCATTGCCGTCGATGACCGGTCCTACCGGGCGAAACAGGTCATCATCAACACCGGCGCCCGCACCCGAATTCCCGCCATCCGCGGCCTGGAGTCCGTGCCATGGATCGATGCCGGCAATTGGCTCAATCTCACCACGCTCCCCCACCACATCGTCTTCGCCGGCGCTGGCTACATCGGGCTTGAGCTGGCGCAGTTTTATCGGCGGATGGGCGCTCGCGTCACCGTCATCGGGCCGGATGCCCAGGTCCTGGCGCGGGAAGATGCGGATGTCGCCGACGAAATCCAACACCAACTTGAAGCGGAAGGCATCGAATTCCGGCTCAACGCCCGCGTCGTCGCCGCCGCCCCAACACCGGCAGGCGTGCGATTGACGATCGAATCGACCGGCCACGCCGCAACATCGACATCGCCATCGACCACGGGGCAACGCCCTACCGACGCAAATTCGACTGCTTCTGGTAGCGCCGAGAACGGTGATGATGTTCTCGAAGTATCGCATCTTTTCATCGCCACCGGGCGTCAACCCAATACCGACCACTTGGGCCTGGAATCGATCGGACTCACCGCGGAGGCGAACGGAGCGCTCGCCGTCGATGATCGATTGGCCACCCGCGTGCCGGGCGTCTGGGTGGCGGGTGACGCACGCGGCGAGCCGATGTTCACCCACAGCTCGTGGGATGATCACCGCATTCTGGAATCGCAACTGCTCGGCGATGGTTCACGCACTACCGCCCACCGCATCGTGCCTTACGCGGTCTTCACCGATCCCGAGCTGGGTCGCGTCGGCTTGACGGAAAAGCAGGCCCGGCAAAAGTTCGGCGACGCTGTCCGCGTGGCGACGTTTCCGATGAAGCAGAACGGCAAAGCGAATCAACAAGGCGCAACCGCCGGCTTCATCAAGCTGATCGCCGAGCCCGACGCCGGCACGCTGCTGGGGGCCGCCGTCCTTGCGGAAGAAGGCGCTGAACTCGTCGGCAATTACATCACGTTGCTGAACACCCGCGCCACCCTGCAGGCGATTTGCCAGGGCATCTATATTCACCCGACGCTCACCGAAGCCGTCCAAAGCGCCACGGCTGCGCTGGATCTTGGGTTTTCAGGAAGCGTCATCAAGCCCTAATTCTAGCCCCACCCTTGGCCTTAGCTCGGCGGTCATCTCCGCGTCCGCAACCGCAATCCCCGCGGCACGATCCATCGCTCCAAGAGTTCGAACAATCCCTGCATCCCCAGCGCCATCAGCGCCGCCGGCACGGCGCCGAGCAGGATCAGGCGGTTATCCGCCAGCCGGATGCCCGTCAGGATCGGCTGGCCATACCCGCCGGCGCCGATCAGCGCGCCGAGCGTTGCCGTACCCACATTGATCACCGCCGCCGTCTTGATCCCCGCCAGAATCGCCGGCCCCGCCATCGGCAGCTCAATCCGCGTCAGTCGCGCCCACGGCGAGAGCCCCAGCACAATCGCGCTGTCTCTGAGCCCTGGCGGAATCGATGAAAGCCCCGCATGCGTGTTGCGCACGATGGGAAGCAACCCGTACAAAAACAGCGCCACGATCGCCGGCCACGTGCCGATGCCCAGCAGCGGGATCATGAAAACCAGCAACGCCAGCGAAGGAATCGTGTAAATCACCGCCACCGCGCCCAAAATCCCCTGCCCCCACTTCGGCCACGCATAGGCCAGCACACCCAGCGGAATCGCCACCACGATCGAGCCGGCCAACGACACCCCCACCAACACCAGGTGCTCCCGCGTTCGCTGCCACAGGTCCATTTTCCAGTTCGATTTCACCGCTGTCGACGCGATCCCGAACTTCGCCTGCAAAAAGTCGCCGGCCACGCGGGCTTCGGTCATTTTCTTGATCTTGCAGTCGGCGTTCATGGCGATCATCTGCCCCGCATCGATCGATCCCTCCAGCCGCCGCAGCGCTTCCACCAACTCCGGCGCACGGCTCTGCAGATCCAATCGATACAGGTAGACGGCCTTGTACTCCGGGAACAGGTGCCGATCGTCGTCCAGCACGCGCAGGTGGTAAAAGGCAATTTCCGCATCGGTCGAATAGACATCGATGACATCCGTGGTACCCGCCGCGATGGAGCGGTACGCCAAGTCGTGATCCAGCCCCGTGACCGAAGTCTGCGGCAACCCATACCGCTCCCGCACCGCGGGCCAGCCGTCTTTGCGGTCGAGAAATTCGTTGCTCAGCCCAAGCCGCAGTTCCGGATGATTTCGCAGGTCGCTGATCGAGCGGATCTGAAGTCGCTGTGCGGTCGATTCGGGCATGCCCAGTGCATAGGTGTCGTTGAACCCTAGCGAGCCCGTCATCCCCACGCCCTGCTTCGCCAGCGCCGCCCGCAGTGCGTTTTCATCGGCAGGCGTTCCCGGCAGCAGTTCCTGCACGATCGTGCCCGTGTATTCCGGGTAGGCGTCGATGTCGCCGCGCTGCAGCGCTTCCCACAGCACGCGCGTGCCGCCGAGCTGACTGCGATGTTCG